>JAAUZS010000050.1 GCA_014804495.1 Lachnospiraceae bacterium | reverse complement strand
GAACCAACGTTATTATAGCACTGGAGGTTTTTTACTGTAAGCTAAAGCAGCTGTTATCCCCCTGCATAGCAGGGGGTTTATTAAAAGACTGTTACACAATAAGAAGACTCCGGAATTCTCCGGAGTCTTCTATTAATAAATCTTATTTCCTAATCAGAACTTATTTGTTTGCTTTCCAAGCATCATACTGAGAAGAGAACTCAGCTAAAACGTCCTGATAACCAGCTTCATCAAGAGCTGCCTGATATGCTTCAATAGCGCCTGCTACTTCTGACTCAGGATATCCACCGTTCTCAAGAGGGAAACCATACTCGTCAAATACTTTCTGGCAAGCTGTGTACTGAGCGTCTACAGGAGTCTTATCGAAACGGAAACCTGCTGCAGATGATGTTGTAGCACCACCGTTGAAATCTTTGTACAGATCGCCAAATCCATCAGGCTGGTTGTACATAGGAGTAACGATTGTAGCAGAAGCTGACTCCCACATAGAGTGGTTGTACTTGCCGTTGTCTGTCTGCTCTACGTGACCATTTGCATCATAGTTGAAGTCTTCGCCTTCGATACCGAATGTATACATATCAGCAAGCTTGCTGTCTGTGTAAAGAAGACCCATGAAATCGATACAAGCCTGTGCCTGCTCAGGTGTGCTGACAGCTGTTACACAGTAGCATGAACCAAGAGCTGATGTAGAATGTGCCCATCTGCCTGTGAAAGACTGTAATGCAACATCCTGACCATAACGGGAATTAGCTTCATCATTTACCGGAAGATCTGTCCACCATGAGAATGCCCAATCCTGTGACTGAGTTGTTGTATCAGTTGTAACTTTAGTAGCATCATCTTCTGAAATATAACCTGCATCTGCCCATTTACCCATCAATGTACAGAATTCTTTGTACTCATCTGTAAGTACAACGTCTACAACTGTGTCTGTAGCCCTGTCAACAGCAACCCAGTTAGATGTAGCGTCAGCTGTAAAGAAATCAAAGCTGTCGATGTACCATCTATAGAACATAGCTGTCTTCTGAGTAAGGAAAGGATACTTAAGTCCTTCTGACTTAGCATCAGCAAGCATTGGCTCAATGTCAGCCAGAGTCTTAACTGAAGAAAGATCCCAGCCATACTTATCAACCAATTCCTGACGAGCCATTAAATCGTAACCTTCTACGTTGTCCTTGTATACAGGGATGTAGTAGTTTCTGCCATTGTACTTGGTAGCTTCCCACTGTCCTGCGTCCATAGACTCATAAAGAGGTGTTCCGGGAAGTAAATCGGTAATATCATAAACCGCATTTGCAGGAACGAGGTCATTAGTTCCGATTGTGCTTTCCCATGAAGCTGTCCACAACAGGTTAACTTCACCTCCGGCCAATGCAAGATTAGCCTTATCAGGATACTCACCAGAACCGATATCAGAAAGTACGATCTGAACGTTAATCTTATCTTTGATGTACTCATTGATAGCATCCTGTACCTTCTGAACCTGAGCTGAATCAGGAGTTGCAAGGTTGAATGTTGCTCTTGTAACGTTAATGGTTACTAAATCACCACTTGCAGCAGAGCCGCCATCTGTAGAACCTGTATCAGACGGAGTTGTTGTGCCAGCATCTGACTGCTGGGTTTCATTGTTGTTTGACGATGATTGGCCATCACTGCTGTTGTCGCCGCAGCCAACAAGTAATGTTGCTGTCATAGTTCCAGCCAAAATCAAAGCCAAAAGTTTTTTGATTTTCATTGTTATGAAATCCTCCCTTTTTTTATTTATTTCTAACCCTCTGCATTATTGCATCGGATTTGAAACCTAAATTAACCTTTTACCGAACCTACAGTAAGACCTTTTACAAAGTACTTCTGGAAGAACGGATATGTTACCATAATAGGTGCAATAACTACGATAACGGTTGCCATTGTTGCCGAATACTGCGGAATGTTTCCTCCCATTGCCGCCCTTGCCGCTGCAGGAACATTAGAACTGTTCAGCAGGAATTCAATACTCTTCTGGATATTTACAAGCAGAAGCTGTAACGGTTTCTTGGAATCAGAAGTAATATAGAGCATCGCATTCTGCCAGTCATTCCAATAAGCCGTAGCCATCATGAAACCTACTGCTGCAAGCGAAGGTTTCAATAGCGGAAGTGTAATCTGGAAGAATGTGCGGTACTCACCGGCTCCGTCAATCTTAGCCGCTTCCATCAATTCTGCAGGAATACTGTTCGCAATATAGGTTCTAAGTATTATAACATTCATGGTTGAAACGCACAGAGGCAGAATCAATAGCCATAAGCTGTCTTTTAAATGGTAATAAGTTGTAAAAATAATGTATCCTGACAGCGTACCACCGTTGAAAAGCATCGGAATCAACAGGTATATTGATAAAAACTTGGATAAATGGAAATCCGGTCTGCTGATGGAATATGCGAACATACTCATAAGCAGCAGTCCTAAAAATGTACCGGCTACCGTAATAAAGATTGTCACCCCATAAGATGTAAGCAGCTGCTTACCGTATTTTAATACGGAATTCATTCCGGATAAAGACCATTTCTCAGGTATAAAAGCAAATCCGTTTTTATTAATAGCCTGTTCATCGGTAAATGCAGCTATAAATGTCAGTACGACCGGCATAGCGCAGAACAGTGTATAAAGCAGAAGGAAGAATCCAAGTATGTATTGTCCTATTCCCTTTTTTTCAGTTTTAGACATTTCCAAATCGGCTTTATTACCTTTTCTCTTACTCATCTCTCAATCTCCCTCCCTTTATTAGAATAACGAATCTTCCGGTGAAATCTTGCGTACCATGCCGTTAGCAAACAACATAAGCAGCAATCCTATCACTGACTGGAAGAGGCTGGTTGCAGCAACAAATCCGAAGTTGGAACTCTTCAGAATAGCATTCAACACATACGAGTCAATAACCTGCGTTGTTGAATACAACTGTCCGTTATTTCTGGTTACCTGATAGAACAGACCCGTATCAGAACGCATAACGGAACCAACGGAAAGCAACAGCATGACAGTGATCATAGGAAGCAGTGACGGCAACGTAATATGCCAAATCTGTTTCCACTTATTAGCGCCGTCAATCTGAGCTGCTTCATAAAGTTCAGTATCAATACCTGCCAGAACTGACATATACAAAACCGAACCGTATCCAACGCTGTTCCAAATCTTTACGACTGTCAGAATCAACGGCCACCAAGATGCTGCAGAATAAAATCTTATACCTGTGTCAAATGTATGATTAATAAGACCTGTATCTGTACTGATAAATGCATATACTATAAACTGTACGGCTGCATATGAAATAAATACCGGAACGATCATTATAGTCTGCATTGTTTTGGCTACTTTTTTAAACAGGAACTGGTCGATTGCAATTGCAAGCACCACGTTTAAAAACGTTCCTAAACCTGTGAAAATTATGTAGTAAATAAGAGTGTTCTTCGTCATCGTAATAAACGTACTCTTTGAGGCTATCAGGAACTTAAAGTTCTCAATTCCGTTCCATGGACTTGCCCAAATACCTTTTGAGTAATCAAAACTCTTGAACGCCATTACCAGACCGGCCATCGGAACATACATGATAAAGAACAGTATCAAGAATACCGGTAAGGCCATAATAACATGCGCTCGGTGCTTCCAAGTGTTTTCAAAAAACCTTTTCATTGCATATACCCCATTTCCTCATTTTTGTCATGCCATAACTTAATCGTTTTCGCATTTTCTAATATATATGATATAGCAATTTTGGATATTTTGCAATACTTATTTCATTTTTTTTGTGCAATTTATCAAAAATATCAAGATTATGCCAAAATCCAATAGTCAATATGCCAATTTCATGCTTTCAAAGTATAGCATCTATTCCATAAAATGTAATATTTGCAGTCCATAGCTGCTTTCCTATACCAATCAGAACCACCGGCTTAGCCGGTGGTTTGTTCTAGCCCTATAAGGGCATGTTACCGGCACTGAGTCTAAAGACTCGTAGAATGTTCGCCAGCCGCAACATCATTTCTCTGCTGAGCCCCTTGGGCTCATTTTTATTTGCTTTGTTTTACCGGCTCACCCGTAAACGGGTCTATATACTCTTTGAGTGTCATTTGGTCGTATTCCAAATCCTCTTTTAATTGGTTCTGGATATACTCTTGAATCTTTTTCGCATTTTTTCCTACAGTATCCACATAATAGCCTCTACACCAGAAATGTCTATTTCCATACTTGTATTTCAAATTTGCGTGCCTTTCAAATATCATCAGTGTGCTTTTCCCTTTCAAATACCCCACAAAACTTGATACACTCATACTTGGCGGTATTCGAACCAGCATGTGCACATGATCTGGACATATCTCTGCTTCAATAATTTCCACACTTTTACGCTTACACAACGTGCTGAGGATATTGGCTATGTCCTGTTTTAGCTGTCCATACGCAACCTTTCTCCTAAATTTTGGCGCAAACACAATATGATACTTACATTCCCACTTTGTATGTGATAAACTATTCATGTCCATTTGGACTACCTCCTTTGCTTTTAACTCGGTTGGCGAACCAACGTTATTATAGCACTGGAGGTTTTTTACTGTAAGCTAAAGCAGCTGTTATCCCCCTGCATAGCAGGGGGTTTATTAAAAGACTGTTACACAAAAAAATACGAAGATGCCATTATAGGCATCCCCGTATTTTTTCAATCATTTCTTCATATTCTGTTTCGCTTAAGTATTTCTTGTCAGGATTCATCTGGAATGTACCGCCCCATTCATCCTTATCTTTGTACTTGGGAACCAGATGCATATGCAGATGGCACCCGGTATCTCCATAAGCTCCATAATTCAGTTTATCCGGTGCAAANGCNGCNTGAATCGCCTTNGCCGCCCTTGTCACATCAGCCATAAAGCGGTTTCTCTCTTCCTCGCTTATATCCACTATTTCACTGACATGATCCTTATATGCCACTATACATCTTCCCGGCTTGCTCTGNTCTTTNAANANAATNAACTGACTTACATCCAAATCNCANATTTTNATNCCAAACTTNGCCANNANCTCTCCGCCCTGACAATAACCGCAATTATTATCCTTCATATCAACACCCCTTTTTTCAATTTTTATTTCAATTTCCAGATATCCCTGTTATANTCCTCTATGGTTCTGTCAGATGAGAAGAAGCCTGCCTTTGCGATATTTACAAGCATCATCTTNCTCCACTTATCCTGNTCCTCATAGTCTGCAAACATTTTATCCTTTACCTTGATATAATCTTCCAGATCAAGNAATGTCATGAACCAGTCTTTGTTTAACAGNTCCTTATGAAGTCTCTCCAGATTCTTCTTGTGTCCGACNTTCAGAGCCTCCTTGCTGACGATAAAGTCAACCGCTGCTTTGATATCAGGATTCTTCTTATAATAATCCTTAGATACATAATCCGCNTTTTCATAATGCTTGATGACCTGCTCNGATTTTTCNCCGAAAATATAAATATTATCATCACCGACAAGCTCATGTATCTCAACATTNGCTCCNTCGGAAGTTCCTAAGGTCACGGCTCCGTTCAGCATGAATTTCATATTACCGGTTCCCGAAGCTTCTTTGGAAGCCAATGAAATCTGCTCGGAAACATCACATGCCGGAATCATCTTCTCCGCATAAGANACATTATAATTCTCCACCATGAGAACCGTCATATACGGNCTTACCTCAGGATCATTATTNATAATTTCCTGCAATACCAANAGCAGGTGGATGATATCCTGTGCAATCACGTAAGCAGGAGCAGCCTTTGCACCGAAAATAAATGTCATAGGTCTGACAGGTTTCTTGCCGGCCTTGATTTCCAGATATTTATGGATAATGTATAAAGCATTCATCTGCTGACGTTTGTACTCATGCAGTCTCTTTGACTGAATATCGAAGATAGAGTCGGGATTTAAGATAACNCCCTCTTTTTCCTTNACATAAGCCGCTAAATCCTTCTTACGGTTCATCTTAATCTCAGCTATTCTGGCAAGAACCTTCTCGTCATCTTTATANTCCAGCAGTTTCTCCAGCTTATCAGCATCGCTCTTATATCCGTCTCCGATGGTTTCCGAAAGGAAACCTGCGAGTTCATGGTTACATGACAGCAGCCACCTTCTGAATGTGATACCGTTAGTCTTATTGTTGAATTTCTCAGGATAAATCTTATAAAAAGCATTCAGCTCNCTATTCTTCAAAATCTCAGTATGGATTGCAGCAACGCCATTGACAGAGAATCCGTAATGGATATCGATATGCGCCATATGCACTCTCTTATCCTTATCAATAATCTGAACCTTAGGNTCCTTATACTTCGCTGCAACTCTCTTATCCAGTTCTTTGATAATCGGCACTAACTGCGGTACTACTTTTTCCAGATATTCTAANGGCCATTTTTCCAACGCTTCNGCCAGAATAGTATGGTTTGTATAAGCGCAGGTNTTGCTCACTACTTCAATAGCCTCATCCATGGTAAACGCCTTCTCATCTACCAGAATCCTGATAAGTTCAGGNATTATCATGGTNGGATGNGTATCNTTAATCTGNATGACNGNATGNTCGTACATCGTGCGCAGNTCATACTTCTTCTCCTTCATTTCCCTTAAAATAAGCTGCGCCGCATTACATACCATAAAGTACTGCTGATAAATACGGAGAAGATGTCCTGCCTCATCAGAGTCATCCGGATACAGGAACAATGTCAGGTTCTTTTCNATATCTTCCTTATCAAAGTCAATNCCCTTCTTNACAATNCTCTCNTCNANNGANTCAATATCGAANAGTCNNAANTTATTGACACCATTGTCATATCCTATTACATCAATATCATAAAGTCTTGATGTTACTTTTCTATCACCGAACTGCACATCAAAAGTAACATCCGTTTTAGTCAGCCATGACTTATCCTCAATCCAGTCATTTGGCTCTGCTTTCTGCAGCTTATCCTTGAATACCTGCTTAAAAAGACCGAAGTGATAATTAAGTCCGATTCCTTCGCCGGGAAGTCCCAAAGTAGCGATAGAATCAAGAAAACATGCTGCCAGACGCCCCAGACCGCCGTTCCCCAAAGACGGTTCAGGCTCTATTTCTTCAATGACACTTAAGCTCTTACCGTTCTTTTTCAATATCTCATCCAATTTGTCATATATGCCCAGATTGATTAAGTTGTTAGACAACAGTTTACCAATCAAAAACTCTGCGGAAATATAATATATCTTCTTCTCTCCTTCAATTGGTTCGGAAACCGCCATCAGCCTCTTGGATAAAAGGAGCAGGCTATAGTATAATTCCTCGTTACTGCACTCTGCAACACTCTTGCCATAAGCGCTTTTTGCCTGCTCTTCCAGTTCCTTCTCCAAATTCATTACAAGTACATCCCTTTTTAAGTTACTTGCCTGTGCCATAAAAAAATACCTCCTTAAAAATAACATCAGAATATTAATTTAAAATAACTTCATTCAAATTATTTCCTAATTACTCTCAACTACCATAATATAACAAAAATACAAATTTGGAAACAATTCTTTTTTAATTTATATCACATATTCTTTTCATTAAGCGCTTCCTCTTTTACATTTACATAATAAGCAAACCCAAAGGTTCCGATTCCTGCATTACATGCAATGGAAACAGAGGTTCTTTGCATAAACACCCGCTTAAACGGAATACAACGCAGTACTTCGCGGCGTATCAGTTCCTGCTGCTCCACGGTGCATCCCACATGTGATATATAAATAACATCTGTATTTATTCGATTTTTACGCAGCAAATGCCAGTGAATGAACCTTTTCCACGCTCCATCCAGTCCGCCTGCCCTTGTGCCGGACATAACCATACTGCTCTGCCTCATCTTGAGCGTAGGATGCAGTCCAAACAGCCCGCATATCCTGGCGTTTACCTTATTAACATATCCGTGCTGGGCGAAAATCGTCACAGACGGCATAATGTACCGCGATTCTACGCGCTTTATCATATATTCCACATTTTTACAGATGTCATCAGCAGAAAAGCCCTCCATGGCAAGCTTTCCNGCATACAGNGCTACCAGAGCCTGTCCGCATGAAACCTGCTTAGAATCAATTACACGAACATGGTCAAAGCATTGCGCCGCAGCCAATGCTGCTTCATAACTGTTTCCCATATTTCTCGCCATTGAAATATGAATAATCCGTTCTCCATGAGTAAGCGCTCCGGCAAAAAACTCTTCGTATTCCTCCACCGAAGCGGCATCTGCNACAGCGCTGCTCTTNGAATCTGTCATATATTGGTTAAGATTATCCGCAGATATCTCCAATACATCAACAAANCGCCCGCTGTCCGTCTTAATATATAAATACATCATGCCTATGTCGTACTTGTCCAAAAGCTGTTCTGACAAGTCACTGATACAGTCCGTAGTAATATAGACCTTTTTTCTCTTATTATGTACAGTTTTATGAACTTCCACATCNTTTTTGGGCATGTGCTGCTCGGCGCGGTATTCAATAATATCACTCGGAATGAACTTAAGTATTGCCGTCTCCAATGCCATTCCCTGAATCGGCTTTTCCAGATATCCGTCGAAACCTTCATCCAAAAGNTTTTGCTCCGCTTCTGCGGCAGGATTTGCAGATAATGCGATTACNGCGCTGTCACGGCATAAACCGTTTTCCTGTTTNCGCAGCTGTCTCAATGTTTCTGCTCCGTTCATTTCCGGCATCATATAATCCATCAGAATCACATGATAATACTTTCTCTTGATTTTCTCNAGACACTCGGCTCCGCTTCGCGCAATATCGACCTGTACCTTGGTAGCGGCTAAAAGNTTGCTCTCCACCATTGAATTCATAGAGTTGTCGTCCACGATAAGGATTCGCGCCTCTGGTGCGGTAAAGCTCTGCTGATATTTTTCAANCTGTCCCTTNCTCANCGATAAGAATTTCACATCTCCAATCGGAGTCGTATCNACTATTTTCTGAGGAAGTATTACGGTAAAGGTCGTACCCTTCGTATAGATACTGTCAACCGTAATCTCGCCATCCATCAAATCTACNAGNTGTTTCGTTATAGCGAGTCCCAGACCGCTTCCNTCTACTTTCNGNTTCTTTCCGGCGTCTACNCTNTGAAATACATCATAGATATTCTCCAGATTTTCTTTTCTGATTCCGATTCCCGTATCAACTACCGATATTTTTAAATATATATCTTCTCCTTTTACNGNCTCTTCNCGCACAGAAAACGTTACGGAACCTGTATCCGTATATTTTGCGGCATTTGTCAGGATATTCAGAATCACCTGACTGACCCTCTTCATATCCCCAATCATAACAGACGGAAGGTTTTCATCAATATCCACTATAAACTCCAGCTTCTTCTCCTTAAGCCGCACCTGAATCATATCAATCAGACTGCCAAACAAATCAACAGTCTTATATTGCAGCGGAACAATCTCCATTCTTTTCATTTCAACCTGCGAAAGATCCAGTATGTCATTAACCAGATTCAACAGCATTCTGCTGGCGCTCTGAATATTCCGTGCATACTCTTTAGTCTCGCTTTCATTGCTTTCCCGAAGAATCATTTCATTCAATCCGATTATCGTGTTGATAGGGGTACGGATTTCATGACTCATGCTGGCAAAAAAGCTGTTTTTTTCCTTACTTGCCTTTTCCAGTTCCTCCTGCTGCCTGTACGCTATATTTCTCTCGATATCAAACAGCTTCATCTGAACCTTCAGAATAGCTCCGCCCGCAAGCCCTACTACAAACACTGCAAAAATAGAATCTGCATAGGCCGCCGCCTTAGAAGCCATCGGCTCAATCATTTCAGGATGATAATAACCGTATGTATAAGTAAAAACATCTACAACAAGCGATAAAAGCAGGAAAAATGCCAGCTTTTTTCCTGAAAACATAAGAAAAACATAAAACAGCCCCAGCGCAAACCAAATAGTAGCTCCTCCTTCAAGTCCCCCGCTCAAAAAAAACATAGCGGGAAATACCAGAAGGATGACAAGAAAACCCACAATAATCGCAGCGATATCAATCCTGCGGTATTTAAACGTAATCAGCAATTCTCCTATCATAACTGCAAGCAATATCGCAAGAGGAACTACTATAATGTTTATATCCATAAGAATGATACATTCTATGATTCCAAGCGTGGCTAAAAGACTGCCAACCAGAATTATCATTCTGAAAATCCGCTCACGCAGCTCATAATCTCTTCTATAAATTATTCCGGCTATTTTATCATATAGCTTCTTCATGTGCGTAAGAGTCCCCCTTACTTCCCGTTTTTCAAGTCTTCCCTAATCCTCGATACAGCTTCTACCGCTGACATATAATCAGACATCTCCACCTTTTTCCTGACAGGCGTCAGTTTCCCGGCAAGCTCCGTCCGGTGGTATTGATATTCCTGCATTTCCGATAATATTTCAAGCATCCGCTCTCCGTCGAGCGCATACATGGCATCTTCAAGCTCTGCCAGCAGTTCGTCGAATCTGTCCTCACTAAGCTCTTTTTGCCCTATCGAAAGGCTCTGCTCTATTTCTCTTATCACACGGCGGTACTCTGTGATCAGAGCCTCATGATTCTCTATGATAAAGTCTATGTTCTCCTGCTTTCCAGCCTGCTCCAATGCCTTGGCCTTCTCTGAAAGAATCTCCGCTCCGATATTCTTCATTCCGCTCTTTACGGCATGCACCCTGATGGTATAGTTCTTCCAGTCTTTCTTCCCAAAGAGTTCGTTAAGGATTCCGATTTCTTCCGGCGCTTCCTCACAGCATGCCTCCAGAACATCCAGATACAGCTCTTTCCCGCCGCAGTATATCATGCCTTTCTCCACGTCCAGATCTCCAACCGTAAAGCTCTCGCCNTTATTATTGCTTTCCATAGCTTTGACCGCTGTCTTTCCTTTCTTTTCTATATCCTTATCTGATATTTTTTCCTCTTTTTCTTTCTGCGTCTGNAAAATCAGTTTTTCCTCCGGCAGATTNCGTTTCAGAACTCTCTCCAANACAGAAGTCTCTATAGGTTTCTCCACGAANTCATTNAACCCNTCATCNANGAACATCTCGCGGCTGCCCGGAGCAGCATTCGCCGTCAATGCGATAATCGGNACTCTCTTATAGTAATGTCCCACCTTATCCCGGATACGATGCATAGTTTCTATTCCATCCATTTCCGGCATCATGTGNTCCATAAATACAAAGTCATATNTCATATTTTCAATGNTATCCANNGCTTCCATNCCGCTGGTAGCATAAGTTACTTTTATTTTATATTCATTCAGCAGACCTTCAACCACCCGTATATTCATTCTATTATCGTCTACTACCAGAACATGTGCGTCGGGTGCCGTGAATTTNCCGGGACGCACCATCTGTTTGCCGCCCTCGAAGCCTCTGCTTCCATTCAGTATGGAAACTACCGGCAATATGTAAAANGGCTTATANAGCCTGATAATATCCGNATTTGAAATATATTTTTCCCTGGGGCGGTCAGTNACAATTATTATTTTAGTATTCTTGGACAGCTCATCAAAATACGCCTCATCCTCCTGATATTCCTCCAGACTGATAAAGATATGCGTAAACGCTTCAATGCTTTCTCTCCGCTTCAACTCCGCCAAATTACGGCAAGCATGGCATCTTACCTGAAGATTTTTTACCATATTGGCAATGATTGCCGTATATTCATCCCGAATAGCCATCATATCAAACTGCTCCATATCGAAATATGTAGCTATATTTATCTTTTCCCTGTCTTTGACCTGCCCAATCGGCTTATCCTCAAGTACTTTCTGCGGTACGACAAAAGAAAATGTACTTCCTTTCCCCGGACGGCTCTTAACAGTAATCGTTCCTCCCATATGGTGAATAAGTTCCTTGGAAATAGCAAGTCCTAACCCAACGCCGCCGCTCTGGCGGTTTCTTCTTGTGTCTACCTGCGTGAAGCTTTCAAACAGCTTTTCCAAGCTTGCTTCTTCTATGCCGATTCCCGTATCCTTCACCGATATACAGAGATTCACTCCATAGTTTTCTCTTCTTACCTTAATCTGAATTATTACTCCGCCTTCACTGGTAAATTTGATGGCGTTGTCCACCAGATTCATGATTACCCTTCGTATCTTTTTCTCGTCTCCAAAAAGCACATTCGGTATGTCAGCGGCACAGTCTACAATCAGCTCAATCTGCTTTTCTCCCCTGCGTGCCATAGCCATATTGATAATGTCATTGATTGTGGAGGTGATATTATAAGCTTCCTCCTCAAGATTCATTTTCCCCTGCTGAAGCCGGGAAAAGTCCAGAATGTCACTGACCAAGGACATCAGATTATGTCCTGCATCCCTTATATCAAATATCTCTTCGCGCATTTTTTCCAGTTCATGCTCATGCAGAGCCATTTCGCTCATTCCGCAAATTGTATTAACCGGTGTGCGTATCTCATGGCTGATATTTGCCAAAAAGTCATCCTTGCTCTGCTCTGCTTCCATAAGCGCTTCTACCATTTTATACATCTGGTCGTTTGCCTCATTACGATGTTTTAACCAGACATAGAGCACAACCTCCATACACAGAACATTTCCAAGCTGGTAGCTTAAGCTTTTAAGCGTTTCCGAAGGCAGCTGTTTTAAGTTGTCTGTAATAATACCGTGATAAAAAACAATGAAAAGCAATGACGCCCATGTAATCCATAGGAATTCCGACCTTCCATAAAGAGACACAAGCAGCAGTAATACCATGAATGTCGGTACAAGCACAGATAAATCGTCCACAGACACAGCGTACAGAATAAACATTATCTGTATCATGATACAGGTAATCGCAGCCCTGACCCGCGCATTCCTGTATTTACTTATTAATGCGGAAAAACTGGCAAAGAAAGCCATCAGCATAAATCCTGCCATCCATATATTTCCGTCCTTATTAACGATGGCAAAACAAAGATTGGCGGTATATATTCCGTATAAAATATTTACAAAGATTTCAGTACTTCTTTGACTCTTCTTATTCTGATTGAGAAATTCCAAAGCGCTCTCCTCCTAATGCAGCTGCCTGTATATCTTTCTTAGGATCCTAAAAATATCCGCGTTGAACTTCTTTCCTGCATCCGACTCCATCATGGTCAGTGCTTCTTCAATATGATACGGATCTCTGTAAACACGGTTTTCCGTCATGGCACAGTAAGCGCTCACCACGGATATGATCTGTGCCGACAGCGGAATCTCATTTCCTTTCTTTCCACATGGATAACCGCTTCCATCCCAGTTCTCATGGTGATAGTGAGCGATATCTATGGACATCTGCAGAAAATCATTATAATCTCCCGTATCCCGTATGTCTTCCAGAATTCTGGCTCCAATCGTGGTATGGGTTCTTATTACTGCCACATCCTCCGGCGAAAGCGCCTCCTTTTTCTGTAAAAGGTCGGTAGGTATCGCTACATTGCCCAAATCGCAAATCGGCGCCGCCAACTCAATCGTATCTATGTATGTGTCGGATATTAAATGTCCATATTCCTCCGACAACTGCATTGCTTCCGCCAGTATACGGCAGTTGTAACTCAACCTCTCCATGTGATCCTTATCATAGCAGGCATTTTCTCTTGCTACCCGAATAAGTGCATATAAAACATTCTTCTTCTCCATTTCGAGCTGATGCAGCTGCTCATTAACAGAACTCTGAAGCCTTCTGTTCATTTCCATCATTTCATTATTGGCTTCATAAAGCTTAAGATGCAGCTTAAGTCTCGCCTTCACAACCTTGGGAATGAACGGCTTCGTAATATAATCTTCGCCTCCGAGATCAAATCCTTTCACCACATCGGAAGGGTCGTCATATGCAGAAATAAATATTATCTGAATATCTCTGGTCGCCGGATTTTCCTTCACTATTTTACAGAATTCATACCCATCCATTTCGGGCATCGCTATATCCAGAATGATCAGCTGCGGATTAAGCCTGTTTACGATTTTCAGAGCCTGCATGCCGTTTTCCGCCAATATCGGCTGATATCCCATCTCCTGAATTATGTCCCTCAACACGAATCTGTTAGCAGAAACATCATCTACAATAAGAATCTTTACCGCTTCGTTTACGCTGTTTTCCTGTGCCATGTTTCGTCTCCCATCAAGAATGCTTTACCTGCATCTTTATCTTTTAAAAAAGGCTGAACCTGAATTGATTCAGCCTTTTTGTCTCTTATTACATTTTACACTTATATTACGCTTAACCCTTACGAACAAGATGACGAGGCAGGCCATTTACATATAATGGCTGTAACTCACCCATAATAAGCGGTCTTGCATATTTCTCGTAGCCTTCGTTCAGGTTCTTGCCATCCGCTGTTATCCATTCGTCGGGAACTTTTCTCTCTACATTCGCAATCGCATGGATATCGTATGCGCTCGTACCGCACTGATAAGGCGCATCACCGTTTCTGTCAAGCGTTATCATCATGCCGGTCTTACCTTCTTCCGCAGCATTGACAGCGTCGAATCCAACCTGAAATGCTTCGTTGATATCCGTTAAGGAAGCTAAATGCGTAGCTGCACGCTGTAAAGTGGAGAATTCGATGGCACGTGTCTTTAACCCTGTCTCTTCTGCAACCTTATTTGCCAGCATAGCAGCCGTACCGGACATCTGCTTATGTCCGAAAGCATCTACCGCCACTTCTTTGCCAAGCTCGCATACATAACGTCCGTCTGCAATATGCACGCCCTCAGATACTGCAATAACAACTGAAGACTTCTCGTTTGCCAGTTTCTTAACATCCTCCATGAACTTGTCCATATCAAATACCTTTTCAGGTAAATAAATTGCATCAGGACCGCTGCAGTCGTCACCCTTGGATAAAGCAGCTGCTGCCGTAAGCCAGCCTGCGTTACGTCCCATAATCTCCACGATACAGATTGTAGGCTTCTGTGCGCCGAAAGATTCATTATCGCGGATAATCTCCTTCATACTGGTTGCGATATATTTCGCCGCTGAACCGTATCCGGGACAGTGATCGGTAATAGGAAGATCGTTATCAATCGTTTTGGGAACTCCCATGAATCTCTGCGGTTTGTTATGAGCAGCCGCATAATCGGATAACATCTTCACTGTATCCATGGAGTCATTACCGCCTGCATAGAACAGACACTCGATATCATGCTTCTCCATGATTTCAAAAACTTTCTCATATACATCTTCATGGCCTTCAATCTTAGGCATTTTAAAACGACAAGAGCCTAAGAAAGCCGAAGGAGTTCTCTTCAATAATTCAATGCCTGTCTCATCGTCAAGGTACTCGCCAAGATCAATCATCTTATCCTGCAAAAAGCCCTCAATGCCATGCACCATACCATAAATCTTCTTCACTCCCAGCTTCTTAGCTGCGGCATAAACGCCTGCTACGGAAGAATTAATAACGGCTGTAGGACCGCCTGACTGACCAACAACAATATTTCCTTTCATTACCATATCTCCTTTATGTCTTTAAATTTTAATTTCTCATGAAATTATACCAAAAAAATCCATAGGTGGCAAGCTTAAAAAGACTTATCAACTTTACACCCAAACATATATGAAATAATTAAAATAATCATTGACATATGGGGCTTTTTTTGGTATGTCTATTTTTGACACATATAATATGTATGCTAAAAGTCTTTATTAGAAACACTTAAGAGGAAAGGAACGATAAAAATGTTAAAAGCAGTAGTTTTATTTGTAATAGGTCTTATATTAATTTGTTTAGGCGGCGACCGGCTGGTGGATGCCGCGGTGGCAATTGCGAAGAAACTTGGAATTCCCCAAATTGTAGTAGGAGCTACCATTGTCAGTCTTGGCACTACATTACCGGAAATATTAGTTTCCACTACGGCAGCGTTTGATGGTTCTGCGGCAATTGCGGCNGGAAATGCGTTCGGCTCCATTATCTGCAATACCGCTTTGATTGCCGGGCTGACNCAAACTATACGCCCNACAAAGCAGGTGGAGACGTCTTCGCTGTCATGGCGNGGNATTTTCTATTTTGTGGTGCTGATTGGGTTGAATGTGTGGGGATTTATGACAGGGGCTTTTGGTCGTCCGATAGGAGTGGCTTTGCTGGTTCTGTTCATCGTGTATGCCTGCCTGACTGTGGCACGTGCTTCTGCAGAAGGCGGTGACGAAAAAGACACGGAAGATGCCGGAGAAATTTCCATTTTGAAGCAGATCCTGATACTTGCAGTCTGTGCCGCATGCCTTTTTGTGGGGGCAAATCTTCTGGTGGATAACGGAATCATCATCGCCGAAGCTTTAGGTGTGCCGGAACGTGTCATTGCGGTTACTTTTATTGCGTTGGGAACTTCTTTGCCGGAACTCATGACTTCAATCATGTCTTTAGTAAAGGGTTACGGAAACGTAGGGCTTGGGAATGTTATCGGCGCAAATCTTCTGAATATGCTGCTGGTAATCGGAATCCCTTCGGCGATTGCCGGGATTCCGCTGGAACGCTCAACAGTTATGATTGACATGCCTTTGTCCTGCCTTGTCATGGCGGTTCTGATCATACCTATTTTAATAAGGAAAAAATCATCCAGAATACAAGGCGCTGCGCTCCTTTGCATCTATTTGGTGTACTGCGTTGCTTCTTTTACGTGAAAGGAACATTGTTATAAAAATGAGTGAACAAAGCAATAAATCCACAGAGCTGTCGAGAGAGGAACGGATGGCGTCGTCTTCAATCGGAAGTCTGATTGTCAGTATGGCGGTTCCTTCAATATTGGCGCAGCTCATTAATATTCTATACAGTATTATAGACCGTATCTATATCGGGCATATGAAAGACGTAGGCGCGGCGGCGCTGACAGGTGTTGGAGTGACATTCTGCATTACGGTATTTATATCCGCTTTTTCCGGTTTTATCAGTAACGGCGCTGCACCTCTTGCCGCTATCTGGCTGGGTAAGAAAGATAAGGAACACGCGGAGAAGATTCTGGGCAACAGCGTTACTTTTCTGATCATATGCACAGTCGTCCTAATGGCAGTCTTCTACAAATTTCAACGACCGATGCTGTATATGTTCGGTGCAAGCGACGCCACAATCGAATATGCGGTTTCTTATATCTCGATTTATTTAATCGGAACAATTTTTGTAGAGCTGGCTCTGGGACTGAATGCCTTTATCATCTGCCAGAGCCGGTCAAGAACAGCAATGCTGTCCGTATTGATTGGAGCTATTGCCAACATTATTTTAGACCCGATATTTATTTTTGCTTTTGGGCTTGGAGTTAAGGGCGCCGCGATTGCCACTGTCATTTCACAGGCATTAAGCGCTGTCTGGGTAGTAGCCTTTTTGATAGGACCAAAGACTTCTATAAAAATACGGAAAAGCTGCCTGAAACTTGAAAAAGGTATTCTTTTCAGCATTTTTTCCCTTGGGGTCTCTCCGTTTATCATGAGGGCGACAGAAAGCTTCATCAGTATAGTGCTGAATCATGGACTTCAGACTTATGGCGGAGATTTATATGTAGGCTCGCTGACTATCATGCAGAGCGTCATGCAGGTCTTTTCAGCTCCAATCAGCGGATTTACTCAGGGTATGGCGCCAATTATCAGTTATAACTACGGAGCAGGAAACTTTGTAAGAGTCAAGGAAGTCTACCGATACATGATAGGAATCTGCTTTGGCTTCATGCTGATTACCACNGTTTCCACAATTGTGTTTCCGGAGTGGTATGCCGCTTTCTTCACTGATGATGTGGAATTAATCGCACTTGTCGGAAAGACTATGCCGGTATTTATGTTCGGTATGCTGATTTTCGGACTGCAAAACGGGATACAGCCGACATTTCTGGCATTGGGGCAGGCTAAGATTTCTCTTTTCATCGCAGTTTTCCGCAAGATTATTCTTTTAATACCGCTTGCCATTATTCTTCCTCACTTTTTCGGAGTAATGGGCGTGTATTATTCTGAGCCGATTTCCGATATATTATCGGCCACCACCGCTACAATACTATTTATCTGCAATATCAAAAAAATGCTGTCTAAAGAAGCTCTTGCGAAGATACATTGAAATGCAGCAGACAGACTTACTTACATTCTATTTGGCTTGCTGTTAGCAGGAATAAAGAAAAAAATTCTACATAAGCCCGGAGGATAAATATATGTGGATATCTGATGACTGGAAAGATTATGAAGTAATAGATACCTCAGACGGAGAAAAGCTGGAACGCTGGGGCAGTTATCTTTTAGTAAGACCCGACCCTCAGGTCATATGGAAGACTCCGAAAAATAATCCCGGATGGAAATCAAGAAACGGGCACTATCACAGGAGCTCTAAAGGCGGCGGCGAGTGGGAATTTTTTGACCTGCCTGATGAATGGAGCATCCGGTATAAAGAACTCACCTTNCACCTGAAACCTTTCAGTTTCAAACACACCGGTCTNTTTCCCGAGCAGGCTGTCAACTGGGANTGGATTTCTTCTATAATAAAGAATGCAGGCAGACCNGTTAAGGTCTTAAATCTGTTCGCTTATACAGGCGGCGCAACCCTTGCCGCAGCAAAAGCCGGAGCCAGTGTCACGCATGTGGACGCCTCTAAGGGCATGGTAACATGGGCAAAAGAAAACGCTGCCGCTTCAGGACTNGNCGATGCGCCAATCCGCTGGCTGGTCGATGACTGNGTAAAATTCGTGGAGCGTGAAATCCGCCGNGGCAACGTTTATGATGCAATTATAATGGANCCNCCTTCCTATGGNAGAGGACCAAANGGTGAAATCTGGAAAATGGAAGAGAGCATTTTCCCTTTCCTTGAATTAACTTCCAAGGTTTTATCGAAAAATGCCCTCTTTTTCCTAATNAATTCGTACACTACCGGACTNCAGCCTGCCGTACTGTCATATATGCTGAATACAGTAATCGTCCCGAAATTCGGCGGTCAGGTACAGTCTTCCGAAATCGGTCTGCCTGTCAGTTCTAACGGGCTGATACTTCCGTGTGGAGCTTCCGGACGTTGGCAGTCTTAGCGATATAAATTATTAAGCATACTAATAAAAGATGCACCAAATATCATAGAAAGAACAAGAGATATAGCAGTAAATATTAAAACCACCTTAAAGTAATTAGATTTACTCTTCTTCGTGTCCGAACCGAATGCCCATATAAACATCATGACAATATTAACGCAGGGCACCATCATAATCAACATCGTAACTACCCATTCGCCCATAGTGACAGGCTCTTCCAGATCTGTCTGCGGAATCGGTTGGTATGCCGACTGATAACCGTTATTATTCGGATTATATTGATAACTTGGGTTCGCATTCGGGTTAGGATTTGCATTCATATATGGATTCGTATACGTGTTCTGGTTGTTATCCCCCTGAGTATAAGTGTTTTGGTAATAGCCTCCCTGATTACCATTTTGATTGTTGTCAGGATTCTGACCTGACTGCTGATTCTGATACATATTATTGCTGTCCATTTTTTTCCTCCCTCATATGTTTATGTATGCAGATTTCTTGTAAGAACCTGCAAGTGTTTATATATTATCACAATATTCCCAAATCGTACAGTATTTGTTCATAATATGGAAAAAATCTTGCAAATACGTTTCCTTTACTGTAAACATACGGGACTCTGTCAGGGAAAAAGCGATACATCCTAAAAGCATATACCGCCAACAGTAAAACGATGGCAGCCACTATGAGCGGTATTATCCCCTTAGCTTTTTTTCCTTTTATATAGCGGTTCCAGCAGAAATAGAGAAAAATACATGCAATCGGAACTCCCATTGGATTCATCTGTATGGACTTTAAGACTCTTCCGGTTGCAAGATAGAAAAGCGACCTTGTCATTCCACATCCGGGGCATGGAAATCCTGTCATAATAACCATCGGGCAGAAAGCATGAAATACAATATTAACCAAAACAGTATAAACCGCTATAGCTATAGCAGCCTGCCAATAATTCCTTATGTCACGGCGGATTCGTATTATTACTTCTTTCATGTGACTATATGCTTCCTTTTCCAACTTTATATCAATACTGCTCTCTTTCTATGCTATCTATGTTATTTTTCCATGCTGACGCTCTATGCTCTATCCTGTTTTATCAGAACAGCCACTGCTTTATTCCATACAGAAGCAGTAAATGCAGGGGATAGAATAAGTAATAACATGCTTTAGGCAGCTGCTTTCCCTTCTGCCCATTATAAAAAAATATGAATACAAAGGCAAACAATCCGTACATTTCGCTCAAACCCGATTCTAAAAACACAGTAATCGGGAACCCAAAGCCCCAATATCTCACTATATAAAGCAGCACAATTCCTACATATATAGTAACAGAACCTACTAAAACCTGACACACAAAGGATTTTCTGCACAAATATAATACGACAATCAGCATGACTCCCATAAACATATAGTCTGTTTTAAGAACCGCCGCCGCTATACAGCATAAAGCCACGCCTAAAAACTGCACTATCGGATGACCATGCAGTTTTCTTATTATACAAAGCGCCAGAACTCCCAGAAACAATGTGAAATATACATTCTGATTTGACATTTCAATTAAGCTGCCTTCAATCGCCAAGTCGAACGGAATCTCGGAGATAATTGCAAATACTCCCAGCCTCAACAGGTATTTTATGCGGCTTCGTGTATGGCAAAAGCCTTCCACCGCCATAAAGGCAAACAGAATAAAGGCAACTCTTCCTACTGCTCTTCCTATTTGATATATATCATTTTCTAAGTCTATTGAAAGGCCTTGAGCACCTCTCCAGTGTATATATGCCATAAATACGACTGCAAAAAAGTGGTCTATGAACATAGATATGTATGCGGCATTTTTCAATACCGCACCGCTAAGCGAAAATTTTTTTCCCAATTTATATGACTCTCTTTTCTTTTATTATAATCTATTATAAATTTTGCAGAAAAATATGCAACAATTGATTTTTAAATCATCCAAACCGGTACAATATAATTATCTCTGTCAATCGCACTTAAGTCCGGCTTCATGCAGATAACCGCTCCTTTAGAGCGTGGAGTAGATGATTTATCCAGCAAATTAAATACTTTTATCAACTCTGTTCCCGGATTGGATGTCTTTTTTATTTCAATCGGGTTTATTATGCCATCATGTTCTAATATTATATCAATTTCCTTCGCATCTTTATCGCGGTAATANTACAGATATGGTTCCCTTCCACAATTCAGGTATGTCTTCATAATTTCNGCAACTATATAGTTTTCTAATACAGCTCCGTTCATTGCCCCACTCTCCAACGTCTCCGCACTGCTCCACTTAGTCAGGTAGCAAACCAGCCCCGTATCATAAAAATATAACTTCGGAGTCTTCACAAGGCGCTTTAACATATTATTGGAGTAAGGATGCAGGTAAAATATAATTCCCAATGTCTCTAAAATCCCCAACCAGCTCTTTGCCTGTATCTGATTGATGTCTGCATCNCTTGCAACATCTGCAANATTCANCATCTGACTGCATCTGGCTGCCACCGCAGTAATAAATCNAAAAAATTTCAATGAATCAATGNTATCGGACAATTCCCTTATATCACGCTCGATATAAGTACTCATGTAGCTGCTGTAAAAAATCTGACTGTTGCTGTTTGCACCACTTACAATAGCCGGCATTGAGCCTCTGTAGATTCGCTCAAAAATCTCCCTTGCATCCGCCTCTTTNCTNNNTTCNTTTCTTGCTGACAGNGNTTCNATATCAATTGTAAANGGTTCNGCNNCACCNCCGTAAATTTCTGTCTGAGATAAAGACGTCATANAAAGCACTGCNACTCTTCCTGCAAGTGATTCCTGAACACCTCCCATAAGCTTAAACGCCTGAGAACCGGTCAGCCAAAATGCTCCNGGCTCATGNTTTTTGTCCACATGTATTTTAATATAAGTAAATAACTCCGGTGCATACTGNACNTCATCAATTAACACCGGCGGTTTATGNAGCTGNANAAACAACTCCGGGTCTGTCTTGGCAATATCTCTCTCATTCAAATCATCTAAAGTTACATATGCCCTATNNGTGCCTTCCATTAATTTTTGAAGCATCGTAGTCTTCCCAANCTGTCTCGGACCNGTAACAAGNACAACAGGATATTCTTTTGTTACGTTATTCACCACNTTTTCCAGATTTCTTGATATATATATCATAATAATCCCCATGCTTCCTTTTCAAACTANGCCCCNCTGTTTTCGGCTATTATTAAATGTGATTATATTTTAGCCGAAAAAGATTTATAAATCAAGCAGNTTTCGGCTAATATTAATTATAAATTAATTTTAGCCGAAGTATACATTAAATATGAANAAAAAAATCACATTGGTGAAACCCAAAAAAGGAAACCCAAAAAAAGAATAAAAAGGTTGTAGCCATTTTTTTGCTATGATAAAATAAAGAAAAATACGTTGTCTGGTTCAATACGGGAGGAAATTTATGTATCATTGTCAAATTTGTTTTTATATGATAACAAGACAAAATGAGCTGTTCGCCACATTGAAGCAGCTCTCGCCTCTTACGCATTTTACACATGAATATCTGCAAAGTGACAGTACAGATGCAGCNATGACAAACAAAGCAGACGTAATTCTGGCAGATATGCGGCAGATGAATGCGGAAGAGACGCTTGCGTTCCTGCTTTCTCATAAGCGGAAGGAATCGGAATTGATTTTGCTTGCGGATAAAGAACAGGCAGAACTTCTGGCGGCAAATGAGAACNCGGATATCACGGATATCTGGGTGACGCCCTTATCNGAAGCAGAANTGCGNTTTCGCTTGANCCGTTGGCAGAANACCTACAAGATGGGTAAGGATTTCTGGCAGACACAAAGTTATCTCGATAACGCNATCAACAGTGTTCCTCATCTGATCTGGTACAAGGATAAAGAGGGCGCTCACATGAAAGTGAATACAGCGTTCTGTAAAGCAGTCAACAAGACTATGGAACAAATCGAGGGGCGCGGGCACTATTATATTTGGGATATCGATCCGGATGAATATGCCAAAGGCGAGTTTATCTGCATGGAATCGGAATACGAGGTNATGGAGAANAGAGAAACCTGTATTTTCGATGAGACNGTNAAGATCGGNGACAGTATGCGGNANCTGAANACCTANAAGACNCCGNTNTTCGATCTGGATGGCAGTGTTATGGGAACCGTAGGCATTGCTATAGATGTAACACAGGAACGTCTGTATCATCAGATGATGATCAAAAATGCGAATACCGACTTTCTCACGGGTTTGTATAACAGGCGTTATTTATATGAATACGTTGAGAANGCNCAGGAAAATANTATGNCNCTGTTCCTGATTGACCTTGATCATTTTAAGAGTATCAATGACATCTATGGGCATCAGGAGGGNGACCGGGCATTGGTTCTCACAGCAGATACCCTTCAGGCAAATATAAAAATGCAGGATAGTTTGATCGTGCGTGCAGGCGGCGATGAGTTTGTGGTATTAATGTTTGGAGCACGTACACCGGAAGAAGTTGAGCAAATGAGGCAAACGATAAAGACGAAGCTCGATGCTGAATATGCGAAAGATGAACGTCTTAAGAAAATATCCGCAAGCGTTGGGTCTGCATACTCCCAGACCGGAAAAGAAAACTTTGATGTACTGGTCGGTGAGGCGGATGCGATGATGTATCGGGAGAAGGAGAAAAACAGGTAAAAGTTGAGGTATAAGCGCCTCAGACAGTAAAAGCGCTTCCGGTTTAATACTTGCCGGAAGCGCTTTTTGTTTATTTTATATAATCCCATGGAAACCGGCTCACTTCACCTGTATCAAAATTATACATTGCATCGTCTGCAAAATAATCGCCATTTTCATCTTTATATAACGTATCAAATACTAAACAGCCGTTGATATAAGATAGTTTTGACACATGATTCAGCTTATATGAAGACAAATCCTCTCCTGAACTTATTATATATTCATCCTTCATCATTAATTCAAGTAATTGAGCTTCAATATCCAGCTTTTGAATTCCGGCATCAGGATTTTCCAAATCAAGGAAAGAAACCACTCTGTGATCAGAAAGGTCCACAAAACACAACTTATTCCCGCATATAACCGGAGTTTCAAATTCTAAACCTGCCAGTTCCATGTCCGCTGTGCCATCCAGCTTCATGCACCTTAATGTATAAGCAGCGTCTTTCAATCCCTGATAATAGATCTTATCTTTATAAACAATAGGCCAATAACTGCATGTGTCATTTAGTTTGGTAATTTCTCCACTATCCAGAGAAACACTGTAAAGCGACTCTCCGTCAGAAGCATTTTGAAAAACAGCCAAGTCTTTGTAAATAATGGGATAATATACTTTGTCGTCTACCAATACCGTTTCTTCGTCCGTCTCGGGATTATAACCGAGAAACTTATGACTTACTTTATCGGAATAATATATCACGCCATTAACCACACATATATCCGCCGGTTTTCTATTCTCAATGAAATTTTCTGAAATTTTTGAATTTTCTTCATCAATTTCAATTACCGCAATGTCTCCGTTGAATTCCTTCAATTCCTCATTTTCCGTATCAAGTATTCCATATAATATGCCATCGCTATAATTC
>JAAUZS010000049.1 GCA_014804495.1 Lachnospiraceae bacterium | reverse complement strand
GAAATCACAACAGCTTGGATTCAAACCAATAAAGAAGCATATCGAGCAGACGAAAAAAACAGGATATATGAAGAAGAATATAGCAAAAAATGTATATCAGACATCGCCTTCAATGAAGAAAAAGCCAAGTTACAACCATTTGAATTTTCAATAGATATTCAGACAATGGAAACTGTTTCACAGGGATACGCAGGAAGATGCTGGATTGTTGCGGGACTGAATCTCTTGCGGGAACATATCGTAAAAGAGCTTAGAAAAAATGCTTTGCAATGCGAAGACTTTAAGCTTTCCTTGGGTTACTTATGTTTTTGGGATAAATTGGAGAAAGCAAATTGTTTTTTGGAAAAAACGATTCAGTACAGAAATGAGCCGTATGATAAAAGAGAAGTATATTCATGGTTTCAATATGCAGTTACAGATGGAGGATTCTGGACGAATTTTAAAGAGCTTGTAAAAAAGTACGGGATTGTTCCGACAGAGATAATGCCGGAAACATTTCAATCTTCAAATACGGAAGAGATGAATAATCGCTTGAATTATTATCTGCGAAAGATTAGTGCAGAGATAAGGAATGCAGCTTTAGCAGGGAAAGATATAGAAGATATTGCGCAAATAAAGGAGCAGGCACTGGAAAGGATTTTTACTTTTTTATGCAGATGTTATGGCTGCCCGCCGGATACTTTTTTCTATTCTTTTGAAAATGAGAAGCAAAAGAAACAATACACACCTGAATCTTTTTATCACGACATGGCGGGAGAATTTTTGGATCAGTTTGTAAATGTCATATCTCTTCCTTATGAAAAATTACCCTTTGGAGAAAAATGTGTATTGACAGATGTTTTTCAAGTGATTGGCGGTCAGGAGGAACAGTTCATAAATCTTCCGTTGACTGAATTAAAGGATAAATGTATTGAACAGCTAAAGGAAGGGATCCCTGTGGTATGTATGGCTGAAGACGATAAAATGTGCAGGGAAGAATTGCAGTTGTGGGATGATAACAGTTTTGATGATCCGGAAGTGACAGGTTTCGATTTTGAAATGAACAGGAAGGATTATTTTCAGCTAAAGGCCGGAATCGCAAGCCATTCTATGTTGATAACAGGCGTTCATTTAGGAGAAAACGGAAAACCTGAGCGCTGGAAAATAGCGAATTCTTACGGTACGGGAGGCATACATAAAGGATATTTTGTTTGCTCGGATTCGTGGTTTGAAAAGTATATGATAAGTGCCGTTATAATCAAAAAATATCTATTAGAAATTGATAGCAGTCAATCACAAAACAGAAATTCCTTCAACATTTGGGATATTATGTGATAATCATATTTAGAGGAAGGTATGCCACAAAACCTAATAGAGCGGATTTTGGCGAACAGGATATGAGAAGATGGTGGATAGAAAAAGATTTCATGAATATTATTCCTGAAAAGATAATAACCAAAGACTTCAGCATTTCAGATACGGTTGATATGATTTATAATATGGTGTCATAAGAAAGGCACACTGACAGAGAGGATAGTGTGAAAAATAAATTTTTCACACGCGAATTTGTGCCTACGGCCCAAATGTCGCAGGCTGTGAGAAAGGCATGGATAATTTTTATGATAAAACTAGGGTATGCAGAAACAGATATAACACCCAATATCCCGTTACAATTAGTCGGATTTAATAGACCGGACAATCTATCTAAAGGGATATTGAAACCATTACTTGCGCAAGTGTCCATATGGGAAAGTGAAACGCGCCATTGCTTGATTACAATTGACAGTATTGGATTTAAAAAGGAATTGGCTGATATATTACGCACTAAAGTGGGCAATATGCTGCAAGTTTCGTGCGATAAAATAATGTTATGCTTTTCCCATTGCCATTCGGCACCGGATGCAGACAATTCGAAAGAATACTTTGAAATGGTATGCGGAAATATTTTGCAAGCTGTACATAGTGCAGCGGCTGATATGTATCCCGTTGCAGTCGGGTGGGGTAATGTCCGGGCTGACATTGGAGTTAATAGACGGGAAGATAGTATAAGCTTGGATAAAAGGGTGGGCATATTAAAAGTATGTGGCTTGGACAAAGAAGAAAGAAAGCTGCTTTTGATTCGGGTAACGGCCCATTGTAATGTATTAAAACGAGACAACTATTTCATATCGCCGGATTATTTTGGAAGTATACGAGAAGTATTGCAGGAAAAATATGGTTGTCCGGTAATGGTTATTCAAGGTTCGGCAGGAAATATAGCTCCTAAATATTTTGATTCCGTAGAAACGCCGATCGATGCAAGGGGACCACAGTATGTCAGATCGAATACAGCTTTAGAAGATATGGCAAATGTCATTTGTGAAAAATTGTCACAGAAGATGTCGTCAATTGAAATGGCGGATACCTTGTCTGTTAATATGTATTCGAAAGAAATACTTTTCCATGCCGATGTACCCGCCCTTACAGTGGCAGAAAAAATTGCAGAAGAAGCAAAGAATAACTGCGGCATAGACGGAACGGCATGGTTAGCGGAAATCAGGCGGCTGCATAGCTTAGGAGTGCAACGGCAGGAGGAAACTATAGAAGTTCAATATTTTACAATTGGAAAATGGTGTATTTGCGGAGTTTCCTACGAGTTAATGGTTGAATTTTCACTTGAATCAATGGAAAAACTGAATAATGAGTTCTTTTATGTAAATGGATATACCAATGGATGCCTGTCGTATTTTCCGACGGAAGAAGAGTATGACAGAGGCGGCTATGAAGTTTATTGGTCTCTATTAATATATTATAAATATTTCAATGGAGTTTTTCCATTTGCCAGAGATTCGGTAAGTAAACTTATTGAGTTTATTATCAGGAATGCACCGATGAAGGATTGATGACAATACCAAATCTTCGAGTTAAGGCAACCAAAAATGCAAAAATATAAAAAATGGTAGCCTTAACTTGAAAATAACGTAAAGTTAAGAGATAGTATAAAAAAAGTAAATATTTAACTGATTGGATTGTTGAATAGGTTAAATTGGAATTTCAAGAATTTTACAGATAATTAAGTTTTCAAAAGATTATGTCTGATGTATAATAAGAATAATGAAAGTAGGTGAAATTTTGAGTACGACGGTACAGACACATCAACAGGATTTAGAACGTTTGAAGTCGCTCCGATATATGGATGATGACTTTATGACTGTCTGTCTTGAAGATAATTTTGAGGGTGTGGAATTGATACTTCGGATTGTTTTAGGACTGGAAAACATTAAGATTAAGTCGGTTCGGACACAGGAGACGATGAAGAACTTGCATGGGCGTTCTGCTATTTTAGATGTTCATGCGATTGACAGCGCCAATAAGGAATTTGATGTGGAAATCCAAAGGTCAGACGCAGGCGCAGGTGCAAAGCGGGCGAGGCATAACAGCAGTCTGTTAGATGCACATATATTAAAGTCAGGTGATGATACGGAAGATATCCCCGACAGCTATGTTATTTTTATTACAGAAAATGATGTAATGAAAGGAAATCAGCCGATATATCCGGTAGAGAGATATGTTTCTATTGGGGAAAATAAAGTATTGTTTGATGACGGTTCGCATATCCTGTATGTGAACGGGAAATATAGAGGAAATGATGAGATTGGAAAGTTGATGCACGATTTTTCATGCACCAATCCCGATGATATGAACTATGAGGCACTTGCTAAAAGGGCAAGGTACTTCAAGCAGGATGAGAAAGGAGTGGCAACTATGTGTAAGATTATGGAAGATATGAGGAATGAAGCCGCATTAAATAGTGCTAGAGAAACCGCAGAGAGATTAATAAAAAAAGGTAAAATGACGCTTGAAGAAATTGCAGAATGTGTTACACTTTTATCTCTTGACGAACTGAGGGAAATTGAAACAAGGGTTTTACAGTTGACGTAATCAATCATATCAATAAAAATTAATACAGTAAAAGCATTAGAACATATAGAAACCAAAAATCTATATGTTCTATTTCTATATTTAGAGGAACAAAGTAATCCCCTCTTGACATTCATTTTAGGCAAATGTAGAATAAGCATATATTCATTTTAGGCAATTGCAAAAAATAAAACCCAAAAGAAAGAAGAGCAAACATGAAGAGACTACCGGAATCCGAACTGGAAATTATGATGATCATATGGGAATATAAAAGACCGGTCAACAGAATGGAGATAGAAGAGCGCCTTAAAAAAGACATAGCCGCGCCTACTATTTTATCTTTCCTGAACCGCTTGGAGGCAAAAGGATTTGTCAGCGTGGAGAAAATCGGAAAAATCAACTGGTACACACCGCTTATAAAAGAGGAGGAATACCTACAAAAAGAAAGCAGGAATATTTTGCAGAAAATGTATCAGAACTCGTTAAAAAATTTTGTGACGGCATTGTATGATGGTGACGGGCTTACCTCTCAGGAGATGGAAGAATTGAAGGCGTTTATTGAAGAAAAGAGTTCAAAGAAGCATATGAAGTAAGAGTGTCGGATTATGTAAAAAGAGAGGACAGGAAAACATGAGGGCAAAATGGAGAAAAGTAATCTGGGCGATTCTGGCACTACAGCTTTTGTTGTGGCATCTGCTTTTCCTGGAAAATAACACGCATTTGGATTATTTTGTGAACAGGGTCGTAAGCCACTTCGGATTATCATATCATTTATATTTCCACTGGAAAAAACTGGTGATATTAATCTGGCTCATATCGGCAGTATTTGTGATGGCATTACATTATTGGAACTATGTGCGGTTTCGCAGGTATTGCATCAGCCGGTTAAACATCGTGTCGGAAGCGGATATCAGAGAGAACCTTAAAGCAGCGGTTCTGGAAACGGGATTACATGGTGGGAAAAGAGAAAGGTCTTTTCTCTATAGGAGCGAAGAAGTCAGAGAACCGTTTCTTATTGGGTTTAAAGAACCGATTCTGATATTGCCGGAAAAGGAGTACAGCGCACAAGTTCTGCATTTCATTTTTTTACATGAATGTACTCATATGCGGTATCGGGATATGCTCTATAAGTTATTTATGCTGTTCATACAGTCGCTTTTATGGTTTCAGCCGCTTATGTATCTGCTAAAAGCAATCAGTTACCGGGATGTGGAAGTGGCATGTGACGAGGCGGTAGTGGAAGGCAAAGACATTTCGGCGAGAAAAGAGTACGGTTACGCGCTGCTTGAAAGCCTGAAGATGGAGCGGGTGAAAGGACAGGCTTATTCGACCTATTTTTATCATGGAAAGCAAATGATGAAAGCCAGAATTTCCGCAATAATGGAAGAGGATAAAAAATGGGATTTTCTGGCATATTATGGTATCGGGATTTTGCTGCTGGAAGTGGTGTTTAGCTTTTATCGTATCGGTGGCAACCTGTATGAGCGGTATGAAATAAGGAAAAAAGAGGCACAGGAGGAAATCTCTTTTTATGATGGATATGAGCTGCCGGACTGTTTCACGCAGACAGCTATTGATGAGATGATAAAATTCGAGCCTGTTTCGGAAGATGCATATTATAATGAGCGAGATATTTATGAACGGAAAGAGTACGCGGAACTTCCGTATCAGGCGGAAGGACCCTGGCAGGTTCGTCTGCAGGATGCAGATCGTTATGGCGACGCTGTTGTTTTGCTTTTACAGCGGTATATCACTTATTTTGAAGACCAAAGTTACGCATCACGGTGGGTTTCGGAAGATATGTTGTATACAAATGCCGAGTCTGTATATACAAGATTACTTGCCGGAGATAAAAATGAGGCCGTCTTTGCGGTAATCTGCAAATATTATGTTGGAGGCGGCGAGAGTGAACTTGCAGAGTTCTCGAAGGAGTTGAAAGACAGAGCGCAGTTTTCACATGAAAAATCCGGTTATTATGCATATTTCGACTGGACGCTGCGGATTCGTATGGTAAAAGATTATGTCTTTGAGTTAGAGNGAATTGNNGNNACNGAAGANGTTCTGNAGGCTTATATGGAACAGTATGCGCAGGCGGATTTTTCTGATATTCCGGNGATTGATTTGGTTTATGGTATAGAGACNGNTTTTTCGGAAACCNGTGATGGAGAAAATGCTNTTTTAGATACAGGNNTGAATGAGAATGCNTATCAGGTTGATANNANCGGNGGCACTNTGCGGGTGAGCGGTGCNGACGGAGNGTGGCANGANGTNCCGGTTACATTGGANGAACTTTTTGAGAGAGGGGANGGTATGGANGGNATACTNACNTCTTTGCCGCCCGGNAGCTATCAGGTAGATGAAAACAAGATCGTATTTGCATATGGCGGAGACAATGCAGTGCCGTTTTCNGTTGTGTTTTATGATGAGGAGAGCCAAAGTTTTAAGAAATCTGTCGTTACCTATGATATTATCGGCGGCAGNAAAATNTATGTGGATTTTCCNGAAAANGGGCAGGATGGATTCTTGATTTTTACGGGAGAACGAGTTGTCTGGCAAGAAGTNTCATATTTATTCCGCACAGAAGACGGTGGGAAGTCATGGCAGTATGNAGGTCCGGTGCCGGATGTCCTCGCGGACGGNCATTCCCTGACAACGGGAGCCAAGTTTATNAATAACAGNNTNGGATTTTTTACTATCAGAAGNNCGGATNAACCGGATNTNTGGCGGACGCAGGATGGCGGNAAAACATGGGAAANTNTGGAANTTCCGTATGTGCCGGAATANTANGGNATGGCGTATACGCCGGAAGTGCATGGCGATATTTTATGCCTGTATGNAGGAATGGAGGACTANTCGGAATATGGAGGAACAAAAGCAAAATATGAATCATCCGACGAAGGAAGAACATGGGAATATAAAGGACTCGTCATACGAAAATAGAAGAGTGTCGCTTTTNCGTAAAACGGTGTGCTATGTGATGACAAGACCGGTAAATCTGATTTTTTACGGTATCACGTGGTTTCACCTGTATTCACTCTGTCANTTTGGCAGGCTGCACAAGAATATTCCGATTCTGNTNATCTGTCTNCTGTGGTGGATGGNNGTTACAGGATATGGNTTNTANCTATGGCNNTGTTATAGCAGAAAAAGGANGTCAGGCGAATCNTGGAGCGGNGTNGCAGAAATTAAAGCNGAAGATGTNAAGTGGTATATAAGGNNAANNNGATACTGNCAGCTTTTTCTGAAAGATAAATCTGTNNTTACTGTGAATTTNCAGGAACTTGACCACGNCGAGAAGGATTTNCTGGATTTGAAATTATCGACGGTGAATGCTCTGGGNAAAAGGAAGTACAGACTGGCAGNAGGNGTTTTTCTGGCGGTGNTTACTGTATACGGAAGNGCNCTTGTGATAAAAAGCGCAACACCNTATTATGGAAAACTGTCATGGTATTTGAAAGAACTGAAGGATAAAAGAAGNGTTACGCTNGTACANGATAATATNTATGAGTCNGGCGTGGAAGGAATTTTGAAAGATATCAGANNCAAGGTGAAAATGCCGGAAAAGTTATGTCTGGCAACGAGTTTCAACCTGCATTTTGCGCCGGACGGAACAATCCAGACGATTGATACGATGTTATATGGTTTTGATGAAAACGGNGATTTNGTGGACAGCTATTTAATAACGTATAATGCNGNNCGNTCANAGAAAATNGATATTTATCTCGGTGGNTCGGNCGGGGCNGTTTTTNATATNGATAAAGATTTCAAACCNCTTGTTGAGGCAGTTTCCGTAATGCCGTTAAAGGAGACGACAGCGCAATGGAGGGGACAGGAAAGCTACGGTATTCTGTATTATGGTACGCGTGAATGGCATTCTCAGGAAGGAATACGTTATCTGAATCATAGAGGAGAGAGCAGACTGCCATCGGCGGAAGAACATTATTTTACAGGTTACAGCATATCCGTATTTTGTCCGGACGATGAGACGCTGGTGCCGGTTCGTTATATGTATATGGGGTATCAGGATTTTCCGATGGAGGAACCCGGGTATGTGGCGGATTATTATCCGGATGAATTGTCCGGTCATATGATAAATGATGACTTGGCAAAAGAAGAAGGAGAGNTGGCAGGCNNTGNAGCAGAGGCGAAAGAACTGTTACAACNCTATCCNCAATATGCAGAAGTACTGAAACAGATTATGACGGAATATACGGACCGGAACGGCAGAAAGTATGACTATGACGGTTTTTTTGATTTTGATTATAATGCATTTGCAATATTGGATGTGGACGGTGACGGCAGAAAGGAATTAATCTTTAATTTTAATGCAAGCTATATAGGAGCTATGTGCGAAGTAGTCTATGATTATGATACAGAAAAAGGCATACTGCGGGAAGAACTGGCAGCTGAATGGGTGGATACCACTTATTATAATACCGGATTTGTCAAAGTATCAGCCTCGCATAATCACGGGAAAGATCCTGAGGCAAGAGGAATATGGCCTTATAATTTATATCTGTATGATGTAAGCACAGACAGTTATCAATTAAAGTACCATGTTACATCATGGGACGGACAGATTAACAGCGAGGACTTCCCTAGTGAGTTGGATACAGATGGCGATGGGCTTTTGTATTATGTTTTGGAAGACGGCAAGACAATAGAGGATGCAGATGTACAGCCGATAAATCGTCAAGAATATGATAATTGGGTAAGAGAAACGCTTCCGGAATGGAGTGAGATGGATGTTGCTTATTATCATATGACGGAGGAGATTTTCAGTGATAAGGCGCAGGACAAATTGGATGAAGAAAGAATCATTGAGGAACAGTCTTTCCAGATAGAGTTAAATGACTGGGGAGAAGTGAGGTTTGTTTCATACGAGCCTGCTCCTTCGGAAAGAGACTTGAAGGAGGATGTAACTTTCTATCTGCTAAAAGATGATGAAATCCTGTATCAGTTTCCGTATATCGGCGAAGGTCATACCAGTTATGATTTATATTGGGATGTGAAGTTTGTTATGTTTACAGATACGAATGCTGATGGGAAAAAGGACGTAGTCATAGGAGCGGAGTATATGACAGGCGCCGGACCGCAGGGTGCAATACCGCATGTTGTAGTGCGGATCTATGAAGACTATGGTGATTATTTTACTTATAACGGGGAACTAAGTGATAAGATTAACGAATATCTTCCGTGGGAAAGCAATGTATTGGCGAAAGATGTCAAACGGTTAATTCAAATAATTAATGGAAATGAATCGCTTACAAATTATGAAAGCTATTCGGGAAAATGGACCGTAGATCCCGGATATGTTGCGGCATATGAGAATCCAACGCCGGAAAGCGGAAATGAGCTGATATGCAGTATCAGCAATGGCAATGAATTTTATGGAAATCTTTTTATAGAACAGGAAATGACAGAGCGAATTGCGTTGGTGGAAGATATTGTCGGTACGATTCAGAATGACGAATTGTTTTTTGACTTTACAGACGATGGCTGGGGCGGTACGGGAACGCTTCACATTACGTTTCTACCCAATCAGATTAATGTGGAAGTCCTGAATCATCAGACTGCGGAAGAAAATGCAATCGGATATGGCGTATCGGGAGTCTATGAGATGAGCATAAGAGAGTGAGAAATGATGCAACTGCAACTAATAGTTGCCATATAGTTGGTAGAGTGCAACGGGATATATAGGTATATTATTGCTATCAAAATTAAACGGAGGGTAGTAATATGAATGAAAATCAATTAGCTGAAAACCTTATGTATTATCGCAAAAAGAAAGGACTGTCACAGGAAAAAGTTGCTGAATATATGGATGTCAGCCGTCAGGCTGTGACCAAATGGGAAGCGAATAGTTCCAAACCTAGTTCTAATAATCTAATCAAGTTAGCACAATTATTTGAAGTGGATGTTGATACACTGTTAGGTAATGCGGAAGGAGAAAAATCATCAATCCAAGAAGAAGTATCAATAGGAAAAATGCCGTGGATTTTTATAGGCATATCTGCTTTGTGCATTTTAGCATATATAATCAACAGTGTATTAATGGATACTTTTAGTATTGGACTATTTATATGCATGTTTATTCTATGTGTTCCGATGCAATTATTCCTGCATATCTATTTTTCCAATGCAATAAAAAATAATTCCTTTAATGGGATTGCAGGATTTGATGACAAGATAGATTATAATATTTACGAATTGAAGAAACTACTGATACAGATTGATTTGCATATCGGAATCCTGTCTACCGTATATGTTTTTCTGCTTTGTGTGATAAATGTCATAAGTTTGGAAGTGAAATGGCTCAATGGTGTTTTGATTGATGTCTACTTATTGAATTTTATCACAAGCATAGCGATGAACAACTATAAAATGATAGATAAAATTTATCGTAGAGAAGATGATAAAAAACGTGCAAAATGTAGTATGCCGATAAATGTAATATATATCCTGTTATTATGTGTGGGAATAGGAATAGCGGGCATGATATTTGAAGTAAAAGGAATTGAGAATAATACCTTGCCGGCAATGAAAATATGTGGACTTCTGCTTGCGGGTATAATGAGCGCGACAATCGGCTTTTTCTTGGAAAATAATAAAATAAAGAAGTGGAATTTTGAAAATGCAAATTATAAAATAAGTAGTGCAAGTGTAATAAGTTTATTTATTTGCTTGATAATGTATGGACTTATGTGTATTGTTTTGGATATGTGAAATTTTCAGTTTACTGGGGAGATATGTTACGCGCTAAGGAAAAACTTAGCGCTTAAAAGTAACCGGAGGTACTAACATGGATGAGAGACAACAAAAAGGATTATCTACGCGCCAAAGAAAAAGCATTGTGATACGGGTAGTACTGCTTTTATTATGTGTGCTTATCTTTTATGGTGAATATACTCTGCAAAAAGCAGAAGAAAAAAGAAAAAGTTCTGAGGAAAATGTGCAGGATGGAATGCTGGCAGAAGAAACGTATGAGAAAGAGAATTCTGTTATCGTAAATGAATATCAGACAAAATTTCAGGATGAAGTTAATACTTATGAAATCAAAGACGGAAAACTTTATGGTAGTGGTGCAAATACCTGCGGACAATTAGGGACCGGTGAAATTACTCCTTGGGATTACTATGAGCAGCAGGTTATGATTGCGGAGAATGTCATCCACATGGATGCTTGTGGTGAAACACTGGTTTATCTGAATGATAAAAATGAATTATATGGAGTCGGTAACAACGGAGGCGGACAGCTGGGACAGCCAATTGATGAAAAAGACGGGAGGACATATATTGAATATGATAAATATAATAGGTGCTGTGTCACTGAGCCAGTATTTATTATGGATAATGTGAAATACGCATCGGTTGGAGGCGGTTATATCATGGTGCTGCAGGAAGACGGAACCCTTTACACGATGGGAGCTAATCTGAACGGACAACTTGGAAACGGTACGGCAAGACCGGTAGTCAACGAGTGGTATGCCAAAGAAGGAACGATTTATTCATGTGAACCCGTGTATGTGATGGATGATATTGCTTTTATTGCTGCTGATGATTATACAGCGGCTGCGATTTCCAAAAAAGGGGATTTGTGGATATGGGGTGATAATTCGTTTGGAGAAATCGGAAACAGCAGACGTGGAAATGGGATGCCAAGTGTTTCTACAGATGTTGTTTCCGAACCGTATTTGGTATTAAAAAAGATAAAAGAAGTGTATTTTGAAGATTATACCGTGTATGCAGTTAATTTTCAGAATCAGGAATATTGCTGGGGTGAAAATGCGACAGCATCTCCTAAACCTGTGAAACCTAATGTTACTGTCGATATTACGGAACTATATCATACTCATGTAGGCGATGCCGGCAATCTTTATTTCATTGATGAAAACAACGTATTATGGGGGAGCGGAAGAAACGAGTATGGGCAGCTTGGACAGGGAACGCAGGATTACGATTTTCATGATAAAGCGGTAAAAATTGCGGAAAATGTTATTGACGTAGATTACTCGCAAAAAGGATTCATCATTTATCTGACTAAAGACAACAAACTATACGGTCTGGGAAACGCCGGATGCGGAGCTTTGCAGCAATATCAGACGTTTGACGGCAGCAAATATGTAAATGACGAGCACTACTGTATAACCGAGCCGTATCTGCTCATGGAAGATGTAAAATATGCGCGCTGCGGCAGATCTGATGTTGCTTGTCTGGCACAGGATGGTACGATTTGGATATGGGGGACTGTATGGTGCAGCGGTTCTTTATTGATGCCGCAGGGTTATTACGACGTAGCATATTTTGGAACGCCTCATAAAATATTGGACGATGCGGTTTTAGTTACAGGCGGCTGGAATAATCATGCGGCATTACTCCGGGACGGCACGGTCTGGACATGGGGATATAACATATCCGGAAACTGCGGAGTTGAGACTCCTGAACTGATTAGTGAACCCATAAAGGTTGCAGAAGATGTGGATATGGTCTGGACAGATCGCGCACTGCCAAACTATCCTGAACCGACAGCAGAAGATATTGCCAAGGCGTTAAAGGGAGAATTAACATACCATGCAGAATTCGAAGATATTGCAGAGTTCGATGGTATTTATCCCAGATTATTAAACAATACGGTAATTCGCAAGGCAGATGGCTCCTATCTGGCTTGTGGTGAAAATGTGGGCACGGAAGAAAAAATTGTACACGGTGCTGAGGCTGATTATCCTGTGAACTGTACATATGAGTTTGTTCCGTGTGAATGAGTTGTTTGGAATGGGGATGGTGATTAGATATGATTAAAGCAATACTATATAATGATGTATATAGACCAATGGCATATAGCCTTATTTCTGTGCTTATGGTATATAGTCTGCGGAAAGAAAGAACGAAGATTCAGATATTTTTTTATGCTGTCTATATGTTATATGCAATTGGTCTTTTTGTGGCGTTTTCAGTGTTTGTAATACTTGAAAATGAACATCCTGTTGCAGGCTCCTTTCTTTGGGGGATAGAAAGAATTCTTTTCTATTTTGCAATTGTAGTCATACAACATTTCGTTTATAAAATTGATGACATAGGTAAAAATATAGATTTGCTAATAATAAATGTAGTAATTGTTTTGATTTCAAGTTACATTGGTATGAAATATTTTTTTATTGTATAAGAATTTTCAATTAAGAAAAGGTGACTGCAAATACCGCTGTCATTGGAGCGGATATGACTACATATTGTTACAAATCCATTGTAATCATGTGAAAAGAAATCATTTGATAATGGCAGTTGCAACTAATAGTTGCCATATAGTTGGTAGAGTGCAACGGGATAAATAGGTATATTATTGCTATCAAAATCAAACGGAGGCCAGTGTGAAAAATAAATTTTTCACACGCAAATTTGTGCAGGCATCAATGATGCCTTGGGCACTCAAATTCGCAGGTTGAGAAAGGAGCTTAGATATTGATATGAATGAAAATCAACTAGCTGAAAACCTTATGTATTATCGTAAAAAGAAAGGACTGTCACAGGAAAAAGTTGCTGAATATATGGATGTCAGCCGTCAGGCTGTGACTAAATGGGAAGCAAATATTTCCAGACCGAGCTCTAATAATCTAATCAAGTTAGCACAATTATTTGAAATTGACGTTGATATATTATTGGGTAATGCGAAAGGTGAAAAATCATCAACTCAAGAGGAAGTAACAATAGGAAAAATGCCGTGGATTTTTATAGGCATATCTGCTTTGTGCATT
>JAAUZS010000048.1 GCA_014804495.1 Lachnospiraceae bacterium | reverse complement strand
TACGGAGATTATGACAATGATGTCATAAATGTAGCGAAGAAGTGCGGATACTATCCTATACAGTGGGATGTGGACTCTCTGGATTGGAAGGATTACGGCGTAGATGCCATTATAGAGACGGTAACAAAACATAAGCACTTAGGAAACGGCAGTATTATCCTTTGCCACAACGGCGCCAAATTTACGGCTCAGGCACTTGATACGCTGATTACAACCTTAAAAGAGCAGGGATATGAGTTTGTACCGATTTCGCAGCTGATTTATAAGGACAATTATCATTTGAATCATGAGGGTAGACAGATAAAGAATTAATGAGTCTCATATGACAATATATAAAGTTCATGCCAAAATCTGCCGATAATAAATTAAAGTATGCAATCATGAAAGCGGTAAACGGAATTACCGTGGGCAGCAGATATTTCATCAAGGAGGATGGTAGTATGGGCATGATAGTTGGTACAAATAACGCTGACGTTATAAGAAGAACCTTAACAAAACCGGATGGTACTACGGCGGGAACAATCACAATCACCAAACCTAAAAGTTATAAGCGAAAGAAAAAACGGCTTAACTATAACTATAAGAAAGTTTCAAATCAGATTCTGCAGTCAAAGACATCTAACAGTGCACAGCAGACAGTCGGTAAGGCGCGTAGGATGGTTGCGACTTTGAAGAGGAAATTAAGAAGCAGCGAATATGATGACAATGAGCTGAAAAACGCAATTATCCACGCGGAAAAAATGGTGCGTATAGCTAAAAAGCGAAAGAAACACATAGATGAAGAGGAGCGCGCGGAGAATACAGGCGCTTATTCTGATGACGCTGTGCAGGAAGAGAAAGAAACTTCAGACAGCGAGAAGGCCGATAAAGAGCGGGAAGCCGAAGCGAATGAAAAAAAACTGCGTGAGATGGAGCAGGAACTTAGGGAACTCATGGAAAAAACTATGGAAAAGACTATGGAGGAAACCATGAGAGAATCTATGAATGAACTTGCGGATGCACTTTTGGGAGCTGCTCATACAAATATGGATCCTGAAGATGTTGAACAGATAAAGAAACGGCATAGAGCTGATGAGCTTCGCGAGATTATTGAGGCCGATATGAAGTATCTCAAGGCTTTGTTTGAGCAGCTGGCAAAAGAAAAGCAGGCAGCAATGAACGGTTCAGGCAGTGCAAATGTTACAGGAGATACAGGCAATTCCGGCGCCGTTTCACTGGAACTTGGCGGAGTAGAAGTACCCGTACAGACGACAGAAGCTCCAATAGAAGTAGAGGGAGCGAGCGTAGATGTTTCTGTATAGATATTAATCTGACATAAAAGGAGAACGTAAGATGGAATCGAATTATGAAAAATGGCTGCAACAGGAAAAAAGATGGATGGGTACATACCGTAAGAAGGTGATGAAAAAAACTTTACTGGTGACTTTACCGCTTACTGCCATTATATTAGGCATGCTGTTTGGCGGCGTGACTCTTTTAAATGGAGCGCCGATGCAGGAAGCGATTGAGGTTTTTGCCGGAGGAGTTTTTTTGGGCATATTCTTCGTAGGATGCTTTGCTCTTTGCTTGCTTCCGGGAACTAGCGGAGGCCGTATGACGAGAGGAATTGGTAAGGCTGTGAAAATGATGAAACTCACAGAGGCGGAAAAAGAGCAGCTTGGCAAAGAAATGCTGGAAGTATCAGGTAGGACTGGTTCACAGTTAGATTTTGAAATGGTAGGACCCAAGACAAACCATACGCCGGCAAGCGTAATCGTAACAGAGCATTTTGCTTATATGAGAGGCGGCAGCCCATTAGTAAATCTGGTTCGGTTTTCCGATGTTGAACACATAGAAACAAGTGAGGAATCCCATACAGCAACGCAGAGGGGAGCGAAGGTAAAAACTATATATCATTATACATTACATTGTATNGGATTTTATTATCGCAACAGAGCAGCACTTGGTACGGAAGGCAGTGAACTTCCGGATCAGGCAATGGGATTCTTTGATGCAGGAATTCGTGACAGAGCATATCAGATGATGCAAAAAGCATTTGAGCAGTAACAGTGATATAAATAGAGGTATGTATGATTACAATAAGCCTGTGTATGATTGTGAAAAATGAAGAAAAAGTGCTTGCAAGATGCCTTGACAGTATTGNGGACCTCATGGATGAAATCATTATTGTGGATACCGGTTCTACTGACAGAACGAAGGAAATTGCAGCGCAGTATACGNATAAAGTCTATGACTTTGAGTGGGTGAATGACTTTTCNGNGGCAAGAAATTTTGCCTTCTCAAAGGCAGGAATGGAATACATTTATTCCGCAGACGCGGATGAGGTATTGGATGAAGAAAACAGGGAAGCTTTCAGGAAGNTGAAAGAAACTTTGCTTCCGCAGGTTGAGATTGTACAGATGTATTATGCCAATCAGCTTGCATTCGGAACAATTTATAATTATGATAAAGAACTGCGTCCNAAGCTTTTTAAAAGGCTTAGGACTTTTATATGGGCGGAGCCTATTCATGAGCAGGTGATTCTGGAACCGGTCATATATGACAGCGATGTCGTTATTATGCATATGCCGGAAAACAACCATAAGGATAGAGACTTCGCTTCTTTTGAGCGAATGGTATCTACAGGTGAACACATATCAAAGCGGCTTCATAATATTTATGCGAAAGAGCTTTTTGTGTCTGGTGGAGATCAGGATTTTCTTGCGGCCGAGCCTTTTTTTGAAGCCTCATGTCTGGATACGGAGAGGTCGTTAGATGAGATTAAAGAGGCCGCCTGTGTAGTAGCGCGTGCTGCAAGACTCAGGCAGGATACGGCAAAATTCTTTAAATATGCACTTAAGGTTGTAGCGTGTGAAGGCTGTGCGGAAATATGCTGCGAGCTGGGGCGGTATTTTATGGAGCATAATGAGCTTGATGAAGCAATCATTTGGTATTATAATGGTGCGTATGAGACGGAGAGCATCCTTAGTATACACAGCAGCGGTGATATTCCTCTTAGCGGCCTTGCAGAGTGCTACAGACTTGCAGGCAATAAGGAGCAGGCTGATGAGTATGAAAAGCTGGCTTCAGAGTGGAAAAGGGATAAATAGATGAAGTGGGAAGAGAATGTCAGGAAGGTTGTACCCTATGTACCGGGAGAGCAGCCGCAGAAAAAGGATATAATCAAATTAAATACAAATGAGTGTCCGTATCCGCCTGCTCCTATGATTGAAAAGAAACTGCAGGAGATGGAATATAGCGATTTGAGACTCTATCCGGAATTTCCGGAAAAAACTTCGCTGGTTTCCGAACTTGCGAAGTATTATCATGTAAAAGAAGAACAGATCTTTGTCGGTGTCGGCTCAGATGACGTGTTGTCGATGGCTTTTTTAACGTTTTTTAATTCAACGAAGCCGATATTTTTTCCGGATATTACATATTCATTTTATGATGTATGGGCGGACATTTACAGGATTCCTTATGAGGTTAAACCGCTTGATGATAATTTCTGCATACGTAAAGAAGACTATATGTGTGAAAATGGCGGCGTGATTTTCCCAAATCCCAATGCGCCTACGGGTATATTGATGGGTGTGGATGAGATTGAAGAAATTATCAGAGCCAATCAGGATGTTGTCGTTATTATTGATGAAGCATATATAGATTTCGGCGGAAAGAGTTGCATTGATTTGATTCCGAAGTATGATAATCTTCTGATCGTGCAGACTTTTTCCAAATCAAGAGCTATGGCGGGCTCACGTATTGGATATGCTATTGGTAATGAGAAGTTGATTCAGTGTCTGAATGATGTAAAATATTCTGTAAATTCATATACTATGAATCGTATGGCGCTTGCGATTGGGGCAGAGGCAGTTAAGGATGACGCCTATTTTAAGGAGATTTGCAATAAAATAATAGCTACAAGAGAAAGGACAGAGAAGGAACTGAGTGCGCTTGGGTTTACTTTTCCGAAGTCTTGTGCTAATTTTATATTTGCAGCGCATGAAAGGGTTAAGGCGCAAGANATTTTTGATAAGCTCAAAGAACATGACATATATGTCAGACATTGGAATAAAGCCAGGATTGACAATTATCTTAGGATAACAATCGGAACAGATGAGCAGATGGATGCTCTATTCGCGGCGCTTAAGGAAATACTGTAAAAATTTAAATTAGAGGAGTAATCATTCATGGATAGCTTGGCGATTTGGTTTGCAAATACATTAGGACAATATGTATCAAAGGANTTTGTTATATTTTTTATTTCTATGGTACCGATTCTGGAACTGAGGGGCGGGCTGCTTGCGGCATCNTTGATNGGAGTGCCGATTACAACNGCAGTTCCGATTTGTATTGTCGGTAATATAATACCGATTCCGTTTATTTTATTGTTTATCAAACAAATATTTAAATTGCTCAAGAAGGTCAAAATNTTCAAAGGATTAATTGAAAAACTGGAATCAAGGGCGATGGGCAAGAGCGAATCCATAAAGAAATATGAATTTTGGGGACTTGTTTTATTCGTTGGTATTCCGCTTCCGGGAACCGGTGCATGGACAGGTTCACTGATTGCGGCGCTTCTTGATATTGATTTCAAAAAAGCAATTTTAGCAGAACTTTTAGGAATTGCAATAGCAACTGTTATCATGTCGGTTGTTTCGTATGGTTTACTGGGAGTATTGTTAGGATAGAAAGTCAGGCGGCGGCCTGACTTTTATCATAATATTGNATAATTACGAGTTTGGTATTTAGTGTATTATGAAAGGATAGAGAGATGGAAGCATACACGGATTTTGCCGGGGTTTATGATATATTTATGGATGAAACGCCATATGAGGAATGGTGTGAATATATCGTTACTTTGCTGCATCNTTATGAAANAAAAGAGAGTTTGNTAAAAGATGAGGAAGGCGGAGACAAGCTCAGACAGGAGAGAAATACCATTCTGGATTTGGGTTGNGGAACCGGAGCNCTGACGGAACTTCTGGCAGNAAAGGGATACGATATGATAGGAATAGATAATGCACAGGAAATGCTGCAGATTGCCATGGAAAAAAGACAGCGTTCGGGGCATGACATTCTCTATTTATTACAGGATATGCGTGAATTTGAACTGTATGGTACGGTAGGCGCTGTCATAAGTGTATGTGATTCTTTGAATTATCTGCTNAGTGAGGAAGATTTACTTACGACGTTTAAGCTGGTGGATAATTATCTNTATCCGGGAGGNTTGTTTATATTTGANTTTAATACGGTCTATAAATANGAGGTAGTAATTGGAGATGCNACNATAGCTGAGAATAGGGAAGACTGCAGCTTTATATGGGAGAATTATTATCATCCGGAAGAGGAAATAAATGAGTATGATTTGACTATTTTTGTCAAGAATGATAGTGGAGAGAATAACTTTAAAAGGTTTAGCGAGACTCATTATCAGCGTGGNTATTCACTGGAGCAGATGAAGTCTCTGGTTGAAAAAGCCGGTATGGCATTTATCANGGCGCAGGATGCGGACACACANGGCGAGGTGACAACGGAAAGCGAGAGAATNTATGTCATAGCGCGTGAGCAGCACAAAAAGGTCTGAAAAGCAAGCATAATAAAAGGTTTTGATTATTTGAAAAGGAGTACAGTCAGAGATATGAAGCATGGTTTTGTGAAAGTGGCGGCGGTTACACNGAAAATAAAGGTAGCGGATCCAATCTATAACAGGCAGCAGATTTGCGCATGNATGGAGAATGCANTAGAAAAGGGAGCAAAGATTATAGTCTTTCCGGAATTATGTATTACCGGATATTCCTGNGGAGATTTATTTCTTCAAGAACTGCTTNTAAGTGAGGCAAAAGAACAGCTTAGGGTAATAGCAGGTGAATCGGCAGGGAATGATGCACTTGTATTTGTGGGACTGCCGATAGTGAAAGACCATAAGCTTTATAATGTGGCAGCGGCGATTCAGGATGGCGAGGTGTTGGCGTTTNTTCCCAAAAGATTTATTCCTGCATATGCTGAGTTCTATGAGACACGGTACTTTACGCCGGGNAATTGCATTCCTGAGACATATAGATTTGATGATGATGAAATACCTTTTGGTACGAATATTCTGTTTCAGGCGGACTGCATGGAAGGACTTGTGACAGCNTGTGAAATCTGTGAAGATGTCTGGACACCGAATTCTCCGGGAATATCTCATGCAATGGCAGGGGCGAGCGTGCTTGTGAATNTGTCGGCGTCCAATGAGACGGTTGGGAAAGACACATATAGGGNGATGCTGGTTAAATCTGCGAGCGCCAAACTGATAGCAGGATATATATATGCCTCTGCGGGAGACGGAGAATCCACGCAGGATTTAGTGTTTGGCGGTCACAATATGATTGCGGAGAACGGTACTATTCTGGCGGAATTGAAACGGTTTAATGCTGAAACAATATATGCCGATATTGATATTCACCGCCTTGCTCATGAGAGACGCAGAATGACGTCTTATATGCCCGGTGATAAAGAAAATTATAGAGTAATTACTTTTCACATGGATGAAGAAGACACGAAACTGGAACGCACTTTTAGCACAACGCCGTTTGTTCCGACTGTGAAAGAAGCGAGAGATAAAAGGTGTGATGAGATTCTGTCTATTCAGTCATTTGGTTTGAAAAAGCGATATGAGCATACCGGTTTGCAATCTGCTGTTATCGGTATTTCCGGCGGTCTGGATTCTACACTGGCACTGCTTGTTACCGTGCGTGCCTTTGACATGCTGGGACTTGACAGAAAAAACATTGTATCTGTCACCATGCCGTGTTTTGGAACAACAGACAGAACTTATGAAAATGCGTGTAAGCTTGTAAAGGAGCTGGGTACGGATTTTAGGGAAATAGATATTAAAGAGGCTGTTACCGTTCATTTTCGTGATATTGGACAGGATATGGATAACAAGGATGTTACTTATGAGAATGGTCAGGCAAGAGAACGTACACAGATTTTGATGGATATTGCAAACCAGACTAACGGACTTGTAATTGGAACGGGCGATATGTCTGAGCTTGCGCTTGGCTGGGCGACATATAACGGAGACCACATGTCCATGTATGGAGTCAACAGCGGAGTTCCTAAGACATTGGTACGCTATCTTGTACAGTATTATGCCGATACCTGCGGTAATGAGGCGCTTGTGAAAATACTGTGCGATATACTTGACACGCCTGTCAGTCCGGAACTTTTACCACCTGTGGATGGCGCTATCGCACAGAAAACCGAAGACATAGTCGGCCCTTATGAACTGCATGATTTCTTTTTATACTATATGCTTAGGTGCGGTTTTGAACCGGCGAAAATATACCGTATTGCCGGAATATCATTCGCCGGTCAGTATGCAGACAAAGAAATCTTAAAATGGATGAAGACTTTTTACCGCAGATTCTTCACTCAGCAATTCAAGCGTTCCTGTCTGCCGGACGGTCCTAAAGTCGGCAGTGTTGCTCTTTCGCCAAGAGGTGACCTGCGTATGCCGTCGGACGCATGCGGAGAGTTATGGCAAAAGCAGATAGATGAACTTTAATTCTCTATTATAGACTCATCCAGATCCAGCTGTACCGCATCTTCAGGAACGATGGCTTTTTCTACAGATGCGCTTATGGCATTTAACAGAATCATGGAGGTGTATTTACTGTCATCAGGATATGTAATACCATCCAGACTCTGATTGACGATGATTTGACTTGCAAGGCTTTCAAATGAAGGCTGAATCAGAGGATACATCGTCGTAACTGCTTCATCCAGATTCACGAGCCGTATGGAGTTGATGTTTTTCTCATCAACGGTTACTTCTATCTCCACTACGTTATCGTTCAAAATCAAAGAAGTTGTGTATACACCGGGGACATAGGTATTTGTTGACGTTTGTGTCATTGTAGTAACAGCATTCTTCTTCTCATTTTTCGGCAGAAACATGATAATGAGCAGAATGATTAAAAGGATACCGAGCACAGCAAAGATTCCGGTATATATTAATTCTTTTAGATGAAGTACAACAATTTTGGTTTTGGAACTCATAAAATATCCTCATAGAAAATCTTTTTATCAGTTTATGTGGCAGGTATGGAGTTTATGACAGATATATGTGAAAATGCGTACGTGCCAACTTGACAGATAAGTATATAAAATGATATTCTGATACAGAACAAAGGCGTTCTTATCTAATACAGTAGAAAATTCGCGGAGCGCGATTGCTATTGTATTAAGACTGGGAGCGTTTTTTTATTGTAGGAAAGTGTTTGAAGCTTAGTGAAATATATAAAGTAAGAAAGGAATGGTTGAAATGAGAAGGGATTATACGAAGCAGGATGTTATGAGACTGGTGCAGGAGGAAGACGTGGAATTCATCCGACTGCAGTTTACCGATATTTTCGGTAATCTGAAAAACGTGGCAATCACGGTAAGCCAGTTGGAAAGAGCACTGAATAACGAGTGCATGTTTGACGGTTCATCTATAGAGGGGTTTGCGAGAATTGAGGAATCGGATATGTATCTGTATCCGGATTTTGGAACATTGGAAGTTTTTCCGTGGAGACCGCAGCAGGGTAAGGTGGCAAGGCTGATTTGCGACGTATACCGGCCGAACGGAGAGCCGTTTGAGGGTGACCCACGTTACATTTTGAAACGTGCCATCAAGGAAGCGGCAGATTTAGGATACGTTTTTGATGTGGGACCGGAATGTGAGTTTTTCCTTTTTAACACTGATGAAAATGCAATGCCTACGACAAATACCAACGAGCAGGCAGGATATTTTGATTTAGGTCCTGTAGATTTTGGTGAAAATGCCAGACGCGACATGGTTTTGACATTGGAAGAAATGGGCTTTATTGTAGAGGCGTCGCATCACGAGGTGGCTCCGGCGCAGCATGAGATTGACTTTCGGTATGATGAAGCGCTTGCTACGGCGGATAATATCATGACATTTAAGCTGGCGGTTAAAACCATTGCCAAGAGACATGGGCTGCATGCGACTTTTATGCCTAAGCCTAAGTACGGTGTAAACGGTTCCGGTATGCATATCAATATGTCATTATCAAAGGATGGAAAAAATATTTTCGTAGACGAGAAAGATAAATTGGGGCTTAGTAAAGAAGCATATTATTTTATAGGCGGCATTATGAAGCATATGAAAGGCATGACAGCTATAACCAATCCGCTTATTAACTCATATAAGAGACTGGTTCCGGGATTCGAAGCTCCTGTATATATTGCATGGAGCGCGACTAACAGAAGCCCGCTTATCAGAATTCCTGCAACGCATGGAAAAGGAACCAGAATAGAACTTCGCTGTCCGGATCCGTCTGCGAATCCGTATCTGGCATTGGCAGTCTGCTTAAAAGCAGGGCTTGACGGTATAGTAAATAAGATTATGCCGCCTGAAAGCGTAGACTGCAATATTTTTGAAATGAGTGACGAGCAGAAGAAGGCGAGCGGTATAGATGAAATACCGGGAACATTGATTGAAGCAATTTATGAGATGGAAAAGGATGGGCTTATTAAAGAAGTTCTGGGCGAACACACTTTTGCAAAATACATTTCCGCCAAAAAAGATGAATGGCATCGTTACCGCTCACAAGTGACAGAATGGGAGATTAACGAATATCTGAATAAGTTCTAAATAAGTAAAAAATAAATTCTCACACTTGATTAGTAATAAAAATCTGTAACTTTGGAGTAAGGAGGTGGACGTGTGATCAACATAATTGTAGCCTTGCCCAAACCGGAAGAAGCAAAGGGAATTCGCAGTATACTGATGAAAAACGGTTTTTCAGTGACCGCAGTGTGTACGACAGGAGCGCAGGCATTGAGTCAGACTGATGAATTAAATGACGGAATTGTCATATGTGGCTACAAACTGACAGATATGATGTATTCCGAATTGCACGAATGCCTTCCGAAGGGTTTTGACATGCTGTTGATGGTATCCCATAATGTGATGAACGATTGTCTTGGTAATAATATAGTCTGCCTTTGTATGCCGATTAAGGTGCATGAACTGATAGATACGGTTGCCATGATGTGTCAGACAATAAGCAGAAGACGTAAGAAAGCAAAGCAGCAGCCTAAAGAGCGGGATGAAAAAGAAACCGCATTTATTAAAGATGCTAAAGAGCTGCTGATGTTTCGTAACAATATGACGGAGGAAGAGGCACACCGGTATATTCAGAAATGCAGTATGGACAGTGGGACTAATATGGTGGAAACAGCGCAGATGATTCTGGCTATGATGAAAGAGTGAAAGTATTCTCAATAGTAACGAACTTAGACATAGAGTTTTGCAATCTGCCCCCTCAGTTCGTAAAAGGCACCTTTTGACACCATAATACTATAAATTCATCTGAATGAAGGGGATTGCATATTGAATAAATGGAATATATAATAGTCATATATTGAATATTGGTAACAGGTGTTATGATATAGACATGACTAATGACTTGAGCCTGCAAATAAAAAGTCAAGGCTAAATTGATGAACATTGAAAATTTTATACAGGTTGAAAATTAGGTAACAAAAATAAGACCACCACACCCATGCCGGTCTAAAAATTAAAGTGG
>JAAUZS010000047.1 GCA_014804495.1 Lachnospiraceae bacterium | reverse complement strand
TTCCTATCCTGCTTGTGGATTATACCTTTCGTTCTGCAAAAGATGTGGAGGATTACCTTCATCTGCTTGATCAGACAGACACTTATCTGGAACAGCTTGTAGAATATGAGCGGGAAAAAGCCGGGCAGGGGCTGTTCATGTCTGATGCTGCCGCCGCAAAAGTTATCGAGCAGTGTACTTCCATTATGGATCCTGAGACTCTCTCTTTGGGAACTCATTTTCTTCATACTACCTTTGCAGAACGCCTGAATGTACTGCTCTCTGAAGGACTGATCAGCCAGAATCAGGCAGATCAATGGATATCCGAAAATGACCGCCTGCTTACTACTGTTGTTGCTCCTGCCTATGAAGATACTGCCGATGCTTTTATTACGCTTTCCGGCAGCGGCCAAAATGAAAAGGGACTTTTTTATTTCCCAAAGGGGCGGGAATACTATCAGTTTCTGCTTGCCTCATCCACAGGCACAGAACGTGACATCCCCGAAATAAAACAAATGCTCTTCGAAGACTTTCAGAAGAATTATCTTGCTCTGTTTGCTCTTCTTGAAAAGTATCCCGAACTGACTTCCATAGGTTCTGGAGAGAACCTGGATCTTCCCTTTGGGTCTCCTGAGGAGATGCTGAAGGATCTGCAGGTTCGTATGGAGAATAATTTCCCCTCTTTTCCTGAAACTGAAGTCAATTTTCATCCTGCCTGCACCATAAAAAAAGTATCCTCCTCAATGGAAGAATACTCCAGTCCCGCTTATTACCTTACCCCGCCAATGGATGATCCTGAAACAAACATCATCTATATCAATCAAAAAAATCGGCCAGATTCCCTTTCCCTTTATACCACACTTGCACACGAAGGATACCCCGGCCACCTGTATCAAACGGTTTACAGCCATCTTTATTTTGATGCACAAAATATTTCTCCCATAAGAAGCATTCTCCATTATGGAAGCTATGTAGAAGGCTGGGCCTTCTACGTCGAAAACCTGTCCTATTTTTATGCTCAGGACATTGCAGCCGATCAGCCTTTCAAGGCAGCATGGTACGAAGCCTGCCGCCTGAATCGAAATCTCCAGCTATGTATCTACTCTCTGCTGGATATTGCCATTCACTATGAAGGAGCTGACATTTCACAGGTTCAGAAAATATTAATGAAGGTCGGCATCACTTCTTTTGAAACCGTCAATGCTATCTACGCATACTTTGTTGAGGAACCCGTAAACTATCTGAAATATTACTTGGGATTTCTGGAATTTCTGGATCTGAAATCCGAAGCACAAAAGCTATGGGGTGACAATTTTTCCGACATGGCTTTTCATCGGTTTATCTTGGAAACAGGTCCTTCTGATTTTCAGGGGCTTAGGGAAAAGCTAAACGCTTTTCCCACTTACACTCCTATGAATTACTCTACACAAATGCGGAAAGAATAACGGATATCTCTGCTGCCATCAATATGGTATGGCGGCTGCACATCCGCCCCCCAGCTATCGATTCCGCCTACTCCCCGGACTGCGCCGTAAATACACAGCACAGTCCTTCTTTCCGGAGGCAGTTCCTCCATGTGTGTGGCATTTTCCAGTTCGCACGCTGTATAAGGGAGACAAGAAAATGCCAGCCCATCCAGTTCAAACCGGAGTTCTCCCATTTTCTCCTCTTTACGGGTATTATCAAGTTCCTTACTTCGATACACCGTGACCCATTTGGTATCCATGTGCATACCGCAATCCTGAGGTACCAGATAGGGAGTCAAGGGCAGCCCGGAAACCTCATAAACGCCTTCCACTCCGCCTGCCTTTCTATCCGGATAGGTTTCTCCTGACAATCCCTCATAAATATAGCGGTCAGCACAAGTCGGCATAATAAAGCGAAGCCCGAATACCGGAAGTTCCGGAAGCTCAGGTTGTCCGTGATAGTGAACCGCTACAGTGATTATTCCCTCTCCGTTCACCTGATAAGTTACCTCAACCTGTGTTCTCGGCACCGTAATTGTCTCATAAATATAGGTAATTTCCAGAATCTCTGCCGTCTCTTCTTCACTGTACTTATTATTTTCAGGTGCAATTGGCATGGAAATTTCTTTTCCGTCTACACAAACCCTTCCTCCAACACATCGGATAAATGCATCTGCCGCCATCCATATGCCGCTTTTTAAGGGGAATCCGTTTCCACGGTCATTATCTGTCGTGGCTCTCCAGAAAGTAGGAGAAGGTATCCGATACAGCCATTCCTTTCCATCAATCACCAGAGATTCCATCCCTCCTCTTGCATAGGAAAAAATATAACGAAAATCTTTATTTTCTACTCTCCCGGAAATTCCTAAGGTCACATCTCCGTATACCACTTGCAGAGACTTTCTTCCTGTACCTTCCGGCACTAATTTATTTGTGCAAGCCATAATAATACCTCACTTCCTGCATTGCCGGTTTCTCGGTTCTGTCAGCAAATACAATACCGTTTCCGGAAAATTCATAATCAGAGGGTCTGTCATCAAAATCTCCTCCGTAACGCAGCACCATCCGTCCTGTCACGGAATCCTTTACCAGTATCGCCTGATCAATAAAATCCCAGATAAAACCGCCCTGGTACATCTCATATTCATCGATCAGCCGGATATATTCATCCATCCCTCCAAGGGAATTTCCCATATCATGCATATACTCGCAAAGAAGATATGGCTTTTTCGGATCATGCTCCAAATACTCCCGGATTTCTCCCGGCGGTGCATACATACGGCTTTCCACATCGGAAGTATCGTTATAGCTCCTGTCCATGCAAATGCCTTCATAATGTACAAGTCTGGTATCATCCAGTTTGCGAAGCAGCTCTGACATCCGGTAAATAGTTCTCCCGCCAAACGACTCGTTTCCACAGGACCATAGCAGAATCGCAGGATGGTTTTTATCTCTCTGGTAACAGGAGTTGATTCGGTCAAGCATCATTCCTTCCCAATTTTCATGGTCGCCCGGAAGAACATAAGACTTATCTTTCAGCCCGGCAAGATATGCGCACCATGTACCGTGGGTTTCCATATTGCACTCCGCTATCATATAAATACCATACTTATCACATAGCTCATAGATTGCTATGTCATCCGGATAATGGCAGGTGCGGATGGCATTGATATTGTTCTTTTTCATTGTTACAATATCTTTTTCCAGCTCTTCATATGAAACATGACGTCCTGAAATCGAACTGAATTCATGCCTGTTGACTCCCTTAAATACAATCCTCTTTCCGTTAATGAGCATTCTGTTATCCTTAATCTCAAACTTGCGGAAGCCGACAAGCTGCTCTGTGTATCCTGCAACTTCTCCCTTTGAATCGACCGCTTCAATTTCCAACCGGTACAGATACGGTGTTTCCGCACTCCAAAGCTTAGGATCCTGAATATCTTCACAAATCGTTTTAACGTCAAATTCATCTTTACTCTCAACGTCGATTGCACGCTCAAACAAAATTACATCTTCATCTTTCAGTCTGAGACGAATACAGCCGTCCCCGCTTGTCTTTGTCTGTATCTCCAAAACCGCTTTACTAAAGTCTTCTTCCTCGAACAGGGTCTTAATCCTGATATCTTCTAAATATATTGAAGGAACTGCATACAGATAAACGCTGCGGTATATTCCTGAAAAACGGAAAAAGTCCTGGTCCTCGCACCAGCTCGATGAAGTCCATTTATAGACCTGCACCGCAAGTTTATTCTCCCCNTCNTTTATATAAGGCGTCAGGTTAAAATCCGACGGTGTAAAGCTGTCTTCACTATATCCGACATAACTTCCGTTCAGCCAGAGCGCCATTCCGCTTTCTACNCCCTGAAAAGAGATGCGGATTTCCTGTCCTCTCATCTCACATGGCACTTCAAAATATTTCACATAGCTTGCTACAGGATTGAACCGCTCCGGTACTTCTCCCGGTCTGACTTCCTCCCTGCCGTCCCAAGGGTATTGAACATTGACATACTGCGGAGCGTCATAGCCCTCCATCTGGATATGTGCCGGGACACGGATATCCGCCCACGTCTTACAGTCATATTCAGGTTTTTCGAAGCCTTCTATTGCAGAATCTATATTGACAGCATAAGAAAACTTCCATACTCCGTCTAAAGNCATCCTAAGCGAGCTTTCACGGTTAAAAACTTCTTCTTTATTTTTATAAACAATATGCGCAGAATGCGCAGGAAATACATTTTCCTTAAAAAACGTCGGGTCTTTTACTCTGTTATAATCAAATTTCGGCATTTTCCATTCTCCTTATCAGTCTCTCTCATTGTCAGGTTTCCCTGCATTCATATCCGTATACATATCCAGCAGTCCGACTGTTTCCGCGGCGGGTCTTCCATACATATTGCAGCACTGCTTGGAAACCGTTTTGGCCTGNTTAGCTTTTTCATCCATTAGTACGCTCATCCGATACACNCCCTGTNCCGATTCCGAATCCAGATGATTCATAATTTCCGCAATCATATCTTCCTCATTCATTTTTATAACCATGCTCCTTTCTCATCCTGCACNACCTTGTGTATTCCCTTATGATTTTCTCGGGATGCCNCCGCGCTTCACACCGAATTTGCCACGCATGGCAAGCAGCGCATCTATCTGTTCATTTGAGAGAACATTCTGTTTTTCCAATATTTTATCGGTTATCATCAATATATTGGCATANTATTCCATNGATTCNAGNCTNTAATANGCGGCATAGGCATCCTCNGCCCATGTGACNGCNCCATGATTGGCAAGCAGNANNCCNTTATGNGTATGNCAATACGGCGCNATTACCTCAGGNACTTCNTTAGAGCCNAGNTCCGCATATGGNGCAATAGGCACGTCNCCAAGCGTAATTATGGCTTCCGCCAATACAGGAGAATCCAGCGGTATTCCGGCTATGGCNAAACAGGTACAGATTGGCGGNTGNGCATGNCAGACGGATTGNATATCCGGATTCTCCCTATACGCCCTAAGNTGCATTTTCAATTCNGATGACGGTCTGTATGTCCCCTCTANGACATTACCATCCAAATCAACCTTTACCAGCATCTTTTTTTTCATGAANCCCTTAGAAACGCCGGTTGGAGTCGCCCACACTTCGTTATCTCCTGTTTTAATGGAAATATTNCCATCATTGGCCGCAACAAAGTTCCTCACATACATACGCTGTCCGATATCAATAATTGCNTTTTTCGCCTGTTTCTCTGTCATGTATTCCATGTTTTTGAATCTCCCCTGTGCCGTTCGGATTATTCTGTNGGCACTTGCCTTTTTATTTTGCGACTTTATTCTTTTCTTTTATCTTAAAAATCTCCTGCAANGATTCCGTATATGGCGCTCTNGCAATCCCATATTCCGTGACTATGCCTGCAATNANATCNTNGTCTGTAATATCAAAAGCGGGATTAAAGACTTTGATTCCTTCCGGAGCCATTCGCTCCTTGTACCACATTTCCGTCACTTCATGCTCAGGNCGTTGCTCAATCTTAATATCCGCCCCGCTCGCAGTTGCCATGTCAATCGTTGAAGTGGGCGCACAGATATAGACCGGTATGTTATATCGTTTTGCCACTGTCGCNACAACGGATGTTCCGATTTTATTCGCGGTATCGCCATTGGCAGCTACTCTGTCACANCCGACAAANACAGCGTTCACCCACCCGTTTCTCATGACCGTCGCCGACATATTATCACAAATCAGCGTTACATCCACTCCTGATGAAAAAAGCTCATATGCCGTAAGTCTTGCCCCTTGCAGGAGCGGCCGCGTTTCATCTGCATATACACGGAAGTTATAACCTCTTTCCTGTCCTAAATAAATAGGTGCGGTAGCAGTTCCGTATTTACATGTNGCAAGCTGTCCGGCATTACAGTGCGTCAAAATACCGTCTCCCGGTTTTACCAGACTCAGCCCGTATTCACCTATCGACCTGCATACCTGAATGTCTTCTTCTTTGATGGAAACGGCTTCCTGCTTTAACAGTTCTTTAATTTCTGCCACNGACTTTTCACGATTGCTCAGGCAGACTTTGTCCATACGGTTTAGNGCCCATGATAAGTTGACCGCAGTCGGTCTGGATGAATTCAGATATTCCTTTTGTCTGCTGAATTCCTGATAAAAGATNTCAAAATCATCTGACTTAATGCTCTTTGCCAGCAAATAAATACCAAATGCCGCAGCCACACCGATTGCCGGAGCGCCNCGCACTTTTAGCAGATAAATGGCATCCCATATTTCTTCGCCGGNCTTTAAACTGATTATCTGTGTCGTTCCGGGCAGTTTCGTCTGATCAATAATGACAAGTGCGTCATTTTCGTCGTCTAACTCTACTGTCTCATAGTCCATTATGTTTTTCTCCATTNTAATNTNTNNGCTCCTTTCTCAAAATACTCTCAGTTAGGTAATTGTNAAATTAGNTTTTTCAAGACGACCGTTGTACAAAATATACAATCCAACGCAGGCANGNTCTCGCTACGNTTCAGCCGNAGCGGTACTAAGCTCGAAAGAACCTCGCTGAATAGATAGTTTCGCAATTACTTAAATACCTCCCAACAAATAATAGGTAGCTGGGAAAAGTTTCTCTAAAACGCGGAATACAGGAATATATACTGCAAGGCGTATCCANATTGGGCAGCAAATCATACNGGCAAGNGTAAAAATCGGAATNGCNNCNGCTATCNNCTCNTGTTTTCTTAATACTAATCTTATTATACTGCAATATACCACAATCAGGAATTGATAAATCAGTAACCTGAATAATTCCCTGAAGATACNGCCAGNTCCTGTTATNTGATGCGTACAAAATAAAACTGCTAATGACACTCCTGTCGTATAAATAGTAGGAANAAANANATTCGCCATAGTGGTTATAAAGTCCGGCACAATGCGCTGAAAACGTTTNTCCTGCCNGTCTTTCCAATCTACCAGCAGTCCGCACATACCGCTTAGGAATATACAGACCGNCAGAATGCCGCGCAGAGGAAACACGGTCGCTGCTGCCTGCCGCTCATACTCCGAAACCGCAGAATCATTATCATTAAATGCTTCTGACCGGTTTTCACCGTANNTNCTTCCGTTATATATAAGACCAAAAGTGCTTCCGTCCAAAAGGTGTGACTCATACGCNCTTTTTGCAAAGGCTATTATTTCTTCCCTGTCACTTTCACTTGTCTGCGTCGNGTTNAAATCAGATATATTTTTAACATAGTTTACATAACTTTCTTCCGAATATAACGTAAACACTGCGGANGCTATACGTTCTTTAGCAATCTGCNTTACAACAGATTCTGATGAGCTATACAAAGTAATAGTGTCCTGCCATGTNCCNTCNTTTATCCTGTCCNGCATATCATGCGGCAGNACNAAACCGCAGTCANGCTCTCCTTTTTCCACATCCTGCATAAGCATCTCTTTGTTTTCATAAACCTGAAATGCCAGAATGCCCTCCTGCTCATATAAAAGCGATATGAAACTCTGATTCCANTCNGCCTGGCCATCGGATAAATCCTGTNCNGACTCCNCCTCTATCATCAAACCTACCGCAGATTCCGAACGTTCCCCCTGTTCCAGCTTAGAAACTGCCATAGTAAGGATAAACAGCCCCAACAGCATAAGCACAAATGCAGGCNTCTTAATCATTCGTTTCATTAACAATGAAAACCATATCAAATATTTCTTCATGCGCTGCNCCTCCTTCGGATTCCGTAAGAGGCTGCTCCAAAAACAAAAGTATACAGTATCAGGATCCCTACCGTCTTTCCTTTTATTCCTTCCAGATACATACTGCCCGCCGCTTCAATAAGATATGTCGTAGGCAGGAGTTTNCCTATGCCCTGCACGGTCTTAGGAAGAAACGCAGACGGTATAATCCCNCCGGAAAAGTATACCATAATGGCAGACATAAAAAACAAAANCAGAATTGCCGCGCTTCCGCTGTTCGTTATCTGAAATATCATGAANATTAACGTTGCAATACATATCAGGATGATAATGGCNGTTCCTATCTGCCNTAATCCTATTTCAGGCAGCCATGCAGAATATCCAAGCATNGCCATAANTCCCTTGACAAGCAGCCAGAAAAATAAACTGCTTAGAGCCATACAGCATAATCCGCAAAGCCATTTACCAAAGCTCTGACNTCCNATACCTATTCCGCTNCGCCTAAGCTGGCGNCGCAATGCGTCAGGATAAGGCTGCATCATGGGATAGCATGCCATTCCGATAAGCAGTAAGAAAAAAACCGCACCCGAAGCAATTCCGTATTGGAGAAAAGNCAAATTACCNGTCGCNGACAGATGCTGNGNCTTAAAAAGCGCCAGTCTATCCAATGCAAAAGCCAGATTATACATATCTATATCTGCNTCCAATGCAGAAATCCTGTCTAATGCACCATAAGTTTTCGCAGTATCATAAATTCCGTATATTTCAGCCTGTGCCACTCGAAGCATCTGTATTCCCGCATCAGCCAATTCTTTTAACAATGCCGATTCTATTCCCGCATCTTCCGGTAAAAAAATCTGCGCCGGCACATTATTACCATTCAGAATCCCTTCTATCATGCCCTCCGGCAAGTATATAACTGCGGCTGCTTCTCCATTTTCAAGCATAGAAAAGCCTTCTTCTCTCGTCACAATAGAAAACTTACAGGACTTGGAAATACTTTCCATGCCCTGTACATAATTAACAGCAAGCTCAGTAAGCGGGTTTTCTTCCTCTTCTATGATTGCAACNTTTATCTGTATGATAGAAGAATCCTGATATAGCAGCTTTCCTACGCCAAAAGCAATAGCGCCCAAAACGNNAAGCAAGATACCCGCCTCAAGTAACATGGCAGGCATCAGCAACAATGTCCGCTTAAGCTCCAATCTCCATAAGATTAAAGTATTTCTCATCCTGCCTCTCCAATGCATGCTCTAATCAAAAAAATGATGATAAAGTCACCCACTTATCTATATAATCGTAAAGCTGATCTCCCAAATCCTCATATTCCTCTTCTGTAATTCTGAAAAGCTGTATTGTTTCGCCCTCCAATGGCGTAATTTTTTCCTTAAGCGGCTCTGTGTCAATTTTACCCGTTATTTTGTAAGTTCCGATACTGTCATTAGAAATCTCCAATTTATCTATATNNACTGTGACACGTGTGTCATTTTCATCATATCCGACTTCCATATCAAATTGAAACAAAAACTTTTCGTCAGAATACCATCCCATATCAAGTGAATAATCCACATCCATGTTAACATAAATATCATCAATACTTCTTTTTTCGCCTAAAAATCCAACGCTTATAGAATATCCCGCGATTCCCGAAAATTCGTCGGCTTCCAGCATAAACTGAACCGGTTTTTCCGTTGAAATCCTGATAATTCTGTTATTTTTATCCATATCGATAAGCACTATAGCATCACTTGCGACAGTTACGGTCACTTCCGTTTCAGCTGTATCCACTGTCACTTTGCCATCGTTTTGCGTTCTTTCAATCCACTCTTTTGATATAACCATGCGATATTCCATGCACTCATACTCTTTATCGTCTTTCTCCGGAAAGCTGACATTGACAGTCCCATCCAGTTTTTCTATGCTTATTCCCTCAACAGAACCCGTAGTAGAATTTTTCATATTTTCTGAAAACTCCAATATTGATTCCATCCATTCTTTAAATAAGTCCGACGATACATTATCTTCATCTTCTGAAAAGAAATCAAGTGAAATCTCATCAGTATCTATGGTACCAAATTTTTCGGCAAAAAGAGATTCATTATACTGTCTGTCTATCTGACTCGGTGAAAACTCAAAATTCTGCCGCCATATTTCGGGAACCGAAAAAATTATCCTTTTATTATCCCCATAAACAGAGCATCCAATCAAATCATTGTTCATAACGCTTAACACTAAATCATTTTTAATCTTACGAGTGTCTTTATCCTCTAAAAAAGACATATCTAAGCCTATGGTAATCGGAAACTCATCGCTGCTCAGATTAAAAGTCATCTCTGTCTGCGTGGAACCGCCGCCGTCCGCTAATGACTCTCCGGTTGCCGCTTCCCATAACTGTCTGCGCTCATTTATTTCCTCAGCCAGATTTATGAACGCCTTCATAAACTTCCGCTCATCCGAATTATACGCCCTTACGACCATCACGCCCGCCACAGCCATTGCCGCTAATACAACAACGCAGGCTAAAACAACTGCCACCACAACTTTTGTATTTTTATGCGGCTTTTCCTCCATTTGAGGGACATAGATTTGATTATACTGACTATTCTGATTATATGGGTTGTTCTGGTTATATGGGTTGTTCTGATTATATGGATTATACTGATTATACTGGTTATTCTGATTATCCTGGTTATACTGATTATTCTGGTTATTCTGATTATTCTGATTATTCTGGTTATTCTGATTATTCTGTTCCATAAAAATTGCGCCTGTCCTTTCTTATGTTATTTTACTATTAAACAATTGCAAAACTCTATTTCAATAACCAGAACTTAGTGCAAAAACAGAAAATTTACTTCGTAAATTATCTGTACAAAATAAGGGGCGATTACGCTTGCGACGAGCACCGTTTTTGTTTATTTTGAATAAGTTCGTGACTTACGATAACATTTTCGCAATTATTTAGTTATTTTACTGTTATTTTATCTAGTTAAAACCGAGCCGTCAGTTCTTCTCCCCGCAGCGTCCTATCCACCTCGCTTAGTCTCCCATCCTTCATCACATACAGGCTGTCGCAAAGCTCCAATTCGCTTTCCTCATGTGTCGTAATCACAACCGTCCCTTTTTTCTCCAGATAAATCCGAAGATAGCGCTTAATCTCTTCCTTACATACCAAATCAAGCGCGGCGCTGGGTTCATCCAGAATCAGGACAGGCGGCATACCCGATAATGCGATACCTATGCTGACTCTCTTTTTCATTCCGCCGGAAAGCTTGGAAACAGGCATTTTAATAAATTCCTGTATCCCCAGAATCTGCAGAAAACCCTGTTCCAGCTCCTTTCTAAGCTCCGCTTTATCCGTATACCAGAGACGCAGATTATCGTAAACACTGAGTTCCGGCATAAGAGGGTTTTCCTGTGGGACATATCCTGTCATTTTGGTAAAGACGGTGCGGTTCTTAAGTGCGTCATTTCCATAATAGCTGATACTTCCGGATAAAGGTCTCAAAGTGCCCGCCATAATGGAAAGCAGCGTGGATTTTCCACAGCCGTTAGGCCCCACAATTCCGATGCATTCCCCGCGCTCACCGCACAATGAAACGCCATTCAATACCTTCTTTTTTCCATATGCACTTGTGAGATTGTTTATTTCAATCATCTTCACAATAACACCCATGCTTCTTTCTTAAGTCTGCAAAATACATATTTCACATTACCAGCCATGTGTATCTCTCAACCTGCATGTTTGGAAGTGTATACAAACCATTGCACAACACATGCAAGCATGTGTAAAAAATCTTTGATTTTTCAATTTATATAAATTGTATCACATAACGGCGTAAAGGAAAATATATATTAACTTCCAAAATTATAATCCATAAGCTTTATTAAAAATTTGCTATAATTAAATTAAACAAAAAAGTTTGTAACAAACCCTCCCAAAATCGGATAAATAAAATAGAAAGGGGGTTATGAGTGAATGGATGAACTATACAGCCAGTATTCGCAGATTGTATTTTACTTTTTGTATAAAAGATGCAACGACCCGCTGCTCGCAGAAGATTTGATGCAGGAAACATTTCTAAAGGCTATTGAATCCATTGATTCCTACGACGAAAACTGCAAAATCTCCACATGGCTCTGCCAGATTGCCAAACACTTATTGTATCAGCATTGGGCTAAAGATAATCGTGTACAGTTAGAGGATCTGGATGATTCATATGAAGCAAACACCAATACGGAGCAGCATGCAATCGCACGTATTGAACTGGCTGATGTATGGGACAAACTGCAAAAGCTTCCTTTGGAGATGAAAAAAGTCGTGGAACTCAGAGTTCTGGGCGACCTGTCTTATAGCGAAATCGGCAGCATGCTTGGAATAAGTGAGGCCAAAGCAAGGGTCACCTTTTTTCGGGCAAAAATGATACTAATCAAGGAGGGAAACTATGGAAAAGATGAATTGTGATATTATTAAAGACCTGATTCCGGTCTATGCAGACGAGATTTGTTCAGAAGCAACAAAGGTCTGCGTGGAAGAGCATATGAAAGATTGCAGCGAGTGCCGTCGAATGCTGGCTTTATACAAGGATAACGAATTAACGGATACAAAGCTGGAACAAAAGTCTTTAGACGGTCTAAAGAAGCTCAAAAGAAGAATGAAATTTCAAAACGTGATTTGCTGCCTTCTCATGGGACTTTTGACCGTTACCGGATTCTGCGCCTTTACAAATACGGTTTTTTTATCGCAGACCGCTTATATAGCCCTTTTTATAACATTTATACTTATGACTTTTCTTATCGGGATGGATTATAAGGATAAAAAGCCGCTCTGCAAAACCGAATATGCTACCGGAGCAGTCTCTTTTCTGGCTGACGTATATATTACGTTAATGCTGTTCTATGTTATACGAAAAATCTCTGCCGGGGTGATTCCGTTTGGGCTGGATATGACGCAGTGTGGTCCTTTTATGCTGTGGCAGTTTATCATAGCTTTCGTTATCCAGTTTGCTTTTATTATCTATCACTTTATCTGCATAGTTAAGAACAATAAAAACTGTGGCTGGCTGCTGTGCCTTGATATAACCGGGGTTTCCCTTGCACAGCAATATGCATCCTGGCTTTACCATATGGATACTCCCGAAGGCTTTATGATAAGATTTTCAAGAATGGCGTTTTTGACAATTGTAATAGGGATAGTGGGGGTTCTGGCGAGTATTTTAATGAGTGTTTCGGTAAAGAAACATATTCACAGATAAGGATATTAAAAACAAGCAGCTATATCCAACAATAAAAATCATCATAAAGTACATGAATAGCCATAATTGTCACCAAGCAGTGTAATTATGGCTGTTTTTAATATACTATCGCATAATATTATTTTAGCAATTCTTCCAACTTCTTCATTTGATATTTTGTCGGAAAATAAAAACCAATCCTTACAATAACCTGTAAAAGAGTAAATATTACAACAGAGAATAGGAGCATCGTCACCCCATCCATTCCTTTTGTAAAAACAGCAATAAGTCCGCCTAAAAAGTAAATACCTACAACCCCATGGCAAACAGATAAAATTATCAGTGTGGGCAAACGCAGACGCATTTTAATGTCAATAACTGACAATCCTCTTTCTGTCCTTATATTTCCCACTATCACGGGTTTAAAGTCATTTTTTATATAAAACCTTCCGGCAACCTCTTCGATAATCCTAAAATCCAAAGGGTTCACATCTCCGGTATACTCGACATTAGCAGAATCGCTGATTATCTCGTATCTGGGAACCGTTACCGAATTCAAAATCGCGTTGATATCCTCTGGTGATTTCGTAGAATTGATGCTGTATTCAATACGCGGTAATATATGTAACATCTGAGTACTCCTTCATTTTTACAGTTAGTTGTCCTGTCATAAGACTTCAGTTTTAGTCACCAAAGAACCCTTGTCCCGTTTCCATATTTTGCAGTCCCCAGCACCCCAAAGTATCATCAGCACTGATAAACTCTTTATGTCCATGCATCCAAGACTGAAATTCCCTTGCCCCATACAACTCTGTCCCCAATTCATGTCCTGTGGCTTCCGGGCTATAGAGGATGAACTGCGCACCGGGTTTGACAGTAGCCCAAGTGTCATCATCAAAACCATAGGGATCACTGGAAATATAATGAATTGTATAATTATCGTATGTCTCATCCCATGATTCGTCTACGTCGTGACCGGTGTCAAGCTCCAGTTCTTCCAATATCAATAGCCAAGAAGCATCGGAAAGTTTTTTTACATTTCTGAACTTCCCATGGAATTGACAGACATATGTCACATCCGCGTCAGTATCTTGATAGTCTCCTACAAAGCTGCCGTCCTGATTCAAAGTAAGGCAAGTGCTCCATCCCCCGACGCCGCTGGAAAATATCATCTCCAGGGGTTCAGTAATAGGCAGCCGTTCCGCCTCCGATAAAATCACCGGCTCCTGAACCGCCGTCATAACACTCCTAAAGTCCTCTAAATTCTCCAACAAAGACTTACTCTCGTCTCTAATAAACCCCTGATTCCAGTCGTCCAGCCACCATAAGCTGTCGTAAAGCCGCCCTTCCTTCTCAAAAGTATCCAATAAGTTGATGTCCGTATTGAGTATCTGAACGCTGTGGGAAAGCAAGTCATTGACCTCATCCATAAAGGCAGCGATGGCTTCTGGGTCAAAGTCATTGTTGTTACCAGAGCCAAAGTTTATATCAAAATAAACTCTGTTCCGCTGTACTGTTGTCTTCTTATAATCCACTAGAGTGAACAACTCATAGCTGTATATGCAGACACCCTGATATATTGCAGGCTGATAATTCAAAAGATAGTCCTCTCCGTCCAAAGTACACAAGAACATGCTGGCACTACCCTGTCCGTAATTAACATCTTTAGGGACAAAATAACCCACTTTGTAAAAAAGCAATCCGTTATTCTCCAGTATTTGCAAGTCCTGACCCTGTCCATCATCAATATCTATCAAACACACTTCCTCAGTTTTACCGTTACGGTTCAAATCAAAAGTTAGAGGCACATCATCTGAGGCATCATCCGGTTCAGCAACATCGTCATTTTCAATTACGGACTGTTCCGGTGCAGTAAGCTCTATTGGAGCGTCACCCGTACTTTCCGGTGTCTCTTCGGTAGAACA
>JAAUZS010000046.1:2438-17657 GCA_014804495.1 Lachnospiraceae bacterium | reverse complement strand
GAGGAATAGGTGGTGAACAGATAGATGCGCTGCTATATGATCAGGATAGTGAAGAAGGCGGAGTATTAAAGGCTCAGGAGGAATCTCATATAGAGGGACCGACACCGGAGGAACTCCGAGCTGAGGCGGAAGCAGAACTGGAAGCGGCCAGAGCAGAAATCGAGCAAATGAAGCAGGCTGCACAGGCGGAAATTGAAGCGCAGAAGCGCTCGGTTCTGGAAGATGCCAAACAAAAGGGCTATAGCGACGGTCTTGCGTCAGCACAGGAACAGGCTGACAGAATGAAAAGGGAGCTTGACGCTGAGCGCATCAGAATAGAAGAAGAGTACGACAGACTCATAGATGAGCTTGAACCTAAGTTCATTGATACGATTACGGCTATTTACAATCATATTTTTAACACTGAATTGGAGAATGAAAGAGGTATCCTGGTACATTTAATCGATTCTACTTTGCGAAAAGTAGAGAGTAGCAGGACTTTTATTGTGCATGTATCCAAGGATGATTACCCATATGTGAACATGCAGAAAAAAATGTTTACTGAAGGCGCGGTAGGCGGGCGCGGTGTTGTGGAAGTAGTGGAAGACATTACGCTGCGTAAGAACGAGTGCCTGATTGAGACTGATGGCGGTATTTTTGACTGTGGCGTAGGAACTCAGTTAGAAGAACTGACTAAGAAGCTGAAGCTGTTGTCTTTTGAATTGTAAAGTGTGAAAAATAAATTCTATCACGCGAATTTGTGCAGACATCAATGATGCTTTGAGAAAGGTGCATGATTATTGGCATGGCAAATGTTTTTATAGATTTTACAAAATACGGTAGAATTGCAGACGATACTTTTTTTAAAAGCATGGGACGCGTGGAGAATGTGGTAGGACTTACCATAGAATCCGCAGGACCGGAAGCAAGGCTTGGGGATTTGTGCAGAATCTATCCTAAGGATAAGGAACTGCCGCCTATTATTTCCGAGGTTGTCGGTTTTAAAGAAAGAAAAACTTTGCTCATGCCTTATGAAAAAACCGATGGAATAGGCATAGGCTGTGTAGTGGAAAATATGAAAATGCCTCTGTCCGTGCATGTCTGTGACGGACTGCTCGGCAAGGTATTAGACGGACTCGGCAGATGTGAAGAGTTTGATGCTGATGAAGAACAGACTGTCAGCTACCCTATGGAAGCTGCGCCGCCGGATGCAATGGCAAGAGAGATTATTGACGAAGTGCTTCCGTTAGGAGTCAAGGCAGTAGATGGTCTGATGACAGTGGGTAAGGGACAGAGAATCGGTATCTTTGCCGGTTCGGGAGTAGGAAAGTCTACCCTGATGGGAATGTTTGCGCGCAATACGAAGGCAGATATAAATGTTATTGCTCTGATTGGAGAGCGTGGCAGGGAAGTAAGGGAATTTATCGAGAGGGATTTGGGACCGGAAGGCATGAAGCGTTCGGTCGTAGTAGTAGCTACTTCGGATAAACCGGCTATGGAGAGAAAGAAAGCCGCCCAGACAGCAACTGCGATAGCAGAATATTTCAGGGATCAGGGTAAGGACGTATTGCTGATGATGGATTCCCTGACACGTTTTTCCATGGCGCAGAGGGAAATCGGACTGGCAAGCGGTGAGCCGCCTGTATCAAGAGGTTATCCGCCCAGTGTTTATTCCGAGATGCCCAAGCTTTTAGAGAGGGCCGGACGTTCAGATAAAGGCTCCATTACAGGTCTGTATACGGTATTGGTAGACGGTGACGATTTTAACGAGCCTATTACGGATACTGCGAGAAGTATTCTGGATGGACATATCATGCTGAACCGTAAGCTTGCACACAAGAACCACTATCCTGCAATCGACGTATTGCAGAGTATTTCCAGATGTATGAGCCAGATTGTGCCAAAGGAGCATAAAGTGGCGGCAGGGAAGCTTAAGAATGTGCTGGCTACTTATAATGAAGCCGAGGATTTGATTAATATCGGCGCATACAAAAGCGGAAGCAATCCAAACATAGATTATGCGATAGAGAAAATAGATGCAGTGAATGATTATCTCATGCAGGATGTGGATAGCAAGCTGAACTATGAGCAGGAATTAGATATGCTTAAAGGGCTGTTTGAACAGTAATTGCAAAGATTATTATAGGACTGAAAATATATGGCGAAGTTCGTATACAGGATGCAGAGCATACTGAATATTAAGAACCAGATGGAAACCCAGGCAAAAATGGAGCTGGGGCAGGCGCAGCGCAGACTTCTGGAAGAAGAGGAAAAGCTGAGTGTGCTTTACGATAGAAAAAAGGGTTATCTGGAAGAGGGCAGGAAATTACGTAAAGAAGCCCTCAAAGTACAAAGCCTGCGTGATAACGAATATGCATTGGCAAGAATGGAAGAATTCATAGAAGCCCAGAAACTTAATATTAAAAAGGCCGAAGAAGTAGTAGAAGCGGCGCGGGCGAAGCTCGAAGAGATAATGACGGAACGCAAGGCTCAGGAGAAACTGCGCGAAAGAGCGTTTGAACAGTTCGTGCATGAATTGAATGTGCAGGAGAGCAAGGAAGTAGACGAGTTGACAAGCTATACTTATGGACAGAAAAATTCATAATGGGAGGCCAAGGTGAAAAATAAATTTTCACCTGCAAATTTGTGCTTGTAGGCACAAATTCGCGGACATAGGAAGGGGTAAAGCTATACAATGGCAGACATGTTAAATAATGCTGTAGATACCGATGCAGAGAAAAAAAGACTCAAAGAAGAGCGTAATAAATTAAAGAGCGAACAGAANGCACAGAAAAAAGAAGCAAAGCAGCGTGCAAAGGAAATCGCCGCACAGGAGGCGGAACTGGATGAAGAAGCCGGGGGGCTGCCGGTATTTTTCGTAACACTGATTATAGTAATTATCTGGGTCGCAATACTTTGCGTGCTTATTAAGCTTGATGTAGGTAGTTTTGGTTCTAACGTACTGGCGCCGGTAATTAAGGATGTGCCGGTGTTAAATAAGATTCTTCCGGAGGAAAGTGTTGTTACGACTAGCGATGAAGAGTCTTACGGAGGCTATACCAGCCTGCGTGATGCTGTTGATTATATTACGGAGCTGGAGCTGGAGCTGGAGCGTGCACAGTCGTTAAGCGGCGTTGACTCACAGAGAATAGAAGAATTGGAAGCGGAAGTCGAGAGACTCAGAACATTTGAGAATGCGCAGGTAGATTTTGACAGAATCAGAACAGAGTTCTACGAAGAGGTAATATATGCTGAGAACGGACCGGGAGCGGAAGAATATCGTAAATATTACGAAGAAATAGACCCTACCTATGCGGAATATCTTTATAAGCAGGTAGTGGAACAGGCGCAGGTGGATGCGGCGCTTCAGGACTATGCGCAGCCGTTTGCCGATATGGATCCTTCGGCGGCAGCGGCAATCTTAGAGAATATGACAGGTGATCCCGAACTGGCGGCTAAAATTCTGATGCAGCTTACGCCGGCATCAAGAGGTGAAGTGTTGGCGGCTATGGACTCGGAATTTGCAGCCAGACTGACGAGAATAATGGATCCTGAATAGGAGATGGATTTTTCGCTATGTTACTAAAGAAAGTGCCGGAATATAACGATATATATACTGGGTATATTGCGTGGATAACACGCTTTATATAAAAGCCGAATGGCAAAGAACCTTGAAAACTAAAGGAAGGAGGAAGGTAAATGGCAAGCTTACCTGTAAACAACAATTTGAATGTGCTCGCAGCTATTACGAACCAGACTTCAGGTATGCCTGATAATCCAAAAGAAGACTCAGGTGACAGCTTCGGTATGATTATGAGCCGTGTTAATTCTCAGACGGATAACCTTCAGGTGGCTCAGACAGCCAGAATTTCCACTACTGCGAAAGCTTCTGTAAATACTGCGGTAATGTCAACAGGCGTTACGGCGGCAGGCTCTGTGAAAAGTGTGCAGAAGAGCATGACGGAGTCAGAAAAGAGTACCGGAAATGATAGCGTAAAGCAGGCGGATGCAAAAGCCGCGGCAAACGACAATTCCGATAAGACTGTTTCTGATGACAAAATCTCTAATGACAGCATTTCCGACGAGCAGAAAGAAGCAGTGAATGAAGCAGGAGAGAAACTGGTGAAGGAAGTTGCCGAGGAGATGGAGACTACCCCCGAAGAAGTAGAGGAAGCAATGGAAGTTTTAGGGCTTAGCGCATTACAGCTGCTTGACCCCGATAATATGAAACAGCTTCTTATTACATTATCAGGGAACGAGGATCAACTTTCCATCTTAACTGATGGAGAACTCTACGGACATCTTCAGAATCTCTTAGAGGAGATATCGCTCACTTTGGAGGATCTGCAGACTGAACTGGGGCTTTCAGAGGAGGATTTAAATGCGCTTATTGCGGATATGGCTGTGATAGGAGCTGAAACGGAAGTGATTCCGGGAGAAATTCAATCTCAGGATGATTTGGTTAATCAGGCTGACAAGACAGACGAAGTGAATCCGGAAGCTGTGAAGGATTATGCTGTAACAGTGCATAAAGACGGTGAGACAGTGAAGGTTAAGGTAACTGTTGATAACGTAAGCGGCGACGAGAGTGCGAAGGAAGAGGTAACGGCAGGGGCTAAGGTTCAGGTAGAGACCGAACATAAGTCAGGCGCTAAAGATTCATCGGCTCAGGACAAAGGTGAAGGAAATGCACAGAGCAGTTTAATGATGCAGACTCCCGTGGAGCAGCTGGGGTTAAATGAGATCATACAGGAACAGTCGTTCATGGAGCGTTACGCTGACACGCAGGACATAATGAATCAGATTGGCGAGTACATAAAGCTTAATCTGAAGGCGGATGTTCAGGAGTTAGAATTACAGCTTCATCCCGCGAGTCTCGGAAGTGTAAATATCCAGCTTACGGCAAAGGACGGTATGATTACGGCACAGTTCACTACACAGAATGAAGCGGTTAAAGCAGCGATAGAAAGCCAGCTTGTTCAGCTTAGGACTCAGTTTGATGAGCAGGGATTAAAGGTTGACGCGGTTGAAGTTGCGGTAGCAGATTATCGGTTCAATCAGAATTTTTCCGGTAATGGAGAAAATGCAGGCGAAAGCGCAGGCGAGAGTAAGAAAAACCGTAGAAAGATCAATTTAAATGAACTTGATTTGGAAGAACTTCCCGAAGATATGGAAGATTCTGAAAGAATCGCAGCGCAGATGATGGCGCAAAACGGCAACACAGTAGATTTCACAGCATAAAAGACACATTCAAAGAAAGGAGTACAACACATGATAGGAAAAGTAGAAGACGGTAAAATTGTTCAATCCGATTCAGCGATTTCACTGGCTAAGGAGAACAGCAAAAAGAGTAATTCTACAGTAGACAAAGATCAGTTCTTACAGCTTTTGGTAGCTCAGATGAAATATCAGGATCCTCTGGAGCCTACTTCCAATACGGAATATATTTCACAGTATGCTACATTCTCAGAACTTGAGCAGATGCAGAACATGAGCGCATCATTAGAGTTAGCAAGAGCATCAAGCCTTGTAGGACAGACGGTACTGATGGATGTAACGGACAGCGCAGGAAGAACGACTACGGTACAGGGTAATGTAGACTATGTAGTTTATGAGGCTAATAAAGCATATTTATCCATCAACGGAGAACTGTACTCAATGGATGATCTGAGTACCGTAGCAGACCAGAAATATCTGGCAGCATATTCTTTGGCAGCAGACTTCCTTAACGCTTATAATAAACTTCCGGTATATGCACTTCTGACGATTGATGATGAAGAAGCAGTTACTAAGGTGAATGAGATGTATCAGGGCATGTCTGATTACGAGAAGAAGTTCATCACGGATGATTATGTAAGCGGTCTTAAGAAGCTCGTAGACAGAATGGAAGAGCTTAAGAAGGCTGATGAGGAAAATAAGAAGCTGGAAGCGGAAAAAGGCGAAAACGTCGATAAGACCGAAGGAACAAATAAGGACGAAGATGGCGAAGATACTGATGAAGATAACGGGGAAGACGACGGTGTAGAAACCGTATAGTAAGGATACGCAGTTATCTCAAGGAGGAGAACGGTTATGAAGATTCAGAATAATCAATTTCTTTCCATCGAGCAGTTACAGGATCAATATTTAAATAATAACCGCAGCAGCCGTATGCAGGATGACGCTTCATCAGGCGGACTTAAGTTTCAGGATATTTTATCACAGAAGACTATAAGGCCGGAAAGTCATGAAGTAAAGTTCTCCAAACACGCAGCGAGCAGACTGGCGGACAGAAATATTGAACTGACAAAAGATCAGGTAGAACGCCTGAATCTGGGCATGGCGAGAGCCGGTGCGAAGGGAATAAACGATTCATTAGTTATTGTCGATTCACTTGCATTTATCGTGAATGTACCAAATAACACGGTCATCACGGCTATGGATCAGACAGATGCAGACGAAAACATATACACAAACATTGATGGAGCCGTTATTATTTAGCCGGACCTTTATGGAGGCTTACGTTCCTGAATGACAGAGGGAACATTACGGCGCATCACCACACAAGGAGGTCATTCATTATGATGAGATCACTTTTCTCTGGTGTAGCAGGTCTTAGGACTCACCAGACAAGAATGGACGTTATCGGTAATAACATCGCAAACGTCAACACAACATCTTATAAATCACAGTCAATGGTATTCAGCGATTTACTGTATCAGACGACACAGGCAGCTTCAGGAGCCAATGCCTCTACAGGCCGTGGTGGTATCAACGCAAGACAGATAGGTCTGGGTGCTAAGACTGCTGCGATTTCCACATCGATTACCACACAGGGTTCCGCGCAGTCAACCAACAATCCGTTTGATATCATGATTACGGGCGATTCCTTCTTTATCGTAAGCAACGGTTCACAGAACTTCTTTACCAGAGACGGTTCTTTCACAGTAGACGGTGCAGGTAATCTGGTTATGTCATCTACCGGTTATACCGTTATGGGCTGGCAGGTTGATGAAGAAACGGGAGAAGTCATTAAGGATACCGTATCTGCGCTTAGAGTCATGAGCGAAGATAATCTGACATATCCGGCGGAATATACGACCAAAGCTATTGTAACCGGTATAGTAGATAAGCATGACTCTGCGACAAGCAGTACAGCAGGAAGAGCTATGAATCTGACATTATATGATGCGCTTGGTTATGCGTACACAGGCAGATTCAGTATCCACAAGCTGGATGCTGACGGAGAGTATTATGTTCAGCTTGATGATATTCTGGATTCCGATGGCAAATCGCTTGTTGAAGTATATAACTTAAGCAGTATCAGCGAAGTGGCGACGTTCGGTACACAACAGACAATTGACACTACAAACCTGTATCAGCTGCTTGAAACGGCTGAGTATACGCCACCGGCTGCAGGTTCTCCTGCAGGTACTGTTGGAACATATTCCATGAAATACCAGCCGGCAAATATACTTGACGGATATTCAAGCAATCAGCTTATTAATGCTGCGGCTTCCACAAAAATTACACAGGTAAACGGAGCTAATGTTGAAGGGGCTACTGGTACCTTAGATATAGCTGAGAATCAGAATGTAACCGTCACCGGAACGATTAAACTGTCCAAGAGCGAACTTCAGGCGTCTCCTTTCAACCTGATATATGCGGTAGATTCGGATAATACGACCACCTCGATAACCAATTACTGTTACTATGGTACGGATAAAGACGGTAATTCGGTTACTCTGAATAAGACTGATGCTGATGGTGCGGTTAGCGCTGATGGTAAGACTGACTGGCAGAACGTATTGCAGAAATCATTCCCCGGCGTAACTGTAGATAGCATTAAGGTTAATGCTGACGGTTCAGTTGAGATGGATTTTACTCAGAATTTCCAGTCGACTAAGAACGCGACTTATGATCCTGCTAAAGGTTATTTTATCGGAGATAATATTTCACAGTTAGAAGCATACGGTCTGTCCGATACGGAGAATACGAGGTATAACGTTCAGACGGTAGCCCCTGACGGTCAGGCTCAGATTACGAAGACCTATACCTACACAGGTAATAGACTGGTGTTCAGTTCGGATGACGGTACATTCTCCTATATCGGAAGTACGGATAATGACACTGCGGTACTTAATTTCAATGAAGTGGCTACATCAAGAGGCGGTGAAACGATTACCCTGACACACTTCAGCGATATTGATATTGACTTCTCGCATGTCATGAATCTTAACAACGGCGGTAAGACTACCGCGGGCATGACAAGCGGCGACTACGAGACCGGAGACGGCNCCGGNAGGATGCNGGGTGAGATGACAGGCATCGANGTNGNTCAGGACGGTAAGATAACCGCATATTATGATAACAATCAGTCTAAGTNANTGGGACAGATTGCAGTGGCTAACTTCGCCAATGCTGCAGGTCTTTCCAAACAGGGTAACAACCTCTATTCCACAACTATGAACTCCGGTGATTTCGATGGAATAGGTGATGACATCACAGAAGGNGACGGTAAGATGGAAAGCGGTGTTCTGGAAATGAGTAACGTAGATTTGTCNTCGGAATTTACCGAAATGATCACTACGCAGCGTGGTTTCCAGGCTAACAGCCGAATCATTACCGTATCAGATACTTTGCTGGAAGAACTTGTAAACCTTAAGAGATAATAGTTAATGCAATAGTATTCTGGAAAAATTTTTTAAAGAAATTTAATAGAAAGAGGAACTTTTGGGTTCCTCTTTTTATAATTATGTGATAGAATAGAAAGAGTGGAGTAAAACATTACATATTTAGCAGGAGAGTGCACTGTAATGATAGAAGTAACGAAAATCAACGGCGTGAAGGTTCTTGTCAATCCGGATTTGCTGGAACTTGTCGAGGAAACGCCGGATACTGTACTGTCTTTTACTACCGGACGTAAAATAATTGTAAAAGAAAGTAGACAAGATGTGAAAAATTTAGTAAAATCATATAGAAAGGATATTTTTGCAGATTAATGTAAACTTATTGCAAGTGGGTGGATTTTATGGATTTAGCTTCAATTCTAGGCTTGGTTATTTGTTTTGTATTGGTTATATTCGGAATCGTATATGATAAAACTGCAGGAGTAAATTTCGGGGCTATTTTTAACTTCCTTGATGTGCCTTCGGCCTTGATNACNTTCGGCGGTTCATTCTGTTGTATTCTGGCAAGTTATACGATGAGCGACTACTTTGCAGGACTTAAGAGTATAGCTTTGATATTCAAGACTTCCAATATGAATGTGGCGGAGATTATTCAGAAAATTATAGATTTGTCCAATGTTGCACGTAAGGAAGGNTTGCTTTCACTGGAAGAAGCNGCGGGAGAAATCGACGATCCGTTTTTACAGAAAGGCATACTGCTGGTAGTCGATGGTACGGANCCCGAACTCGTGCGTGCGATCATGGAGACAGAGTTAGTCAGTGTAGAAGGCAGACATAAAGGAAAGATTGGATTCTGGGAGGATTTGGGAGCCATGGGTCCTGCGTGGGGTATGATTGGTACCCTGATCGGTCTGGTTAACATGCTTCAGGCTATGGATGACCCTTCCGCTATCGGACCTGCTATGGCGGTCGCCCTGATTACTACATTGTATGGTTCCATTCTTGCNAACTGGATTTGTGCGCCTGTTGCAAGTAAGTTGAAGAGCAAGAACGCAGATGAAATGATGGTTAAGGAGATAGAGATAGAAGGTCTTTTGTCTATACAGGCAGGTGAGAACCCTCGTGTTATAGAAGAAAAACTGAAATCATTCTTAGCTCCTAAAGACAGAACAAGCTCTGAAGAAGAGGGCGGAGGTGAAGTAGATGGCTAAAAAGAAACCGGACGAACCCAAAAAGGGTGCGCCTGCGTGGCAGTCTACATTTGCTGATTTGATGAATCTGCTGCTTTGTTTCTTCGTTTTGCTGTTTTCCATGTCAACGGTAGATGCNCAGAAATTTGAGATGATTGCNGCNTCTTTTAACCAGACATTCAGTATTTTTACTGCCGGAGCTTCTGCGATTGGAGACGGTGTTCTTCCGGGNATGGGAGTCAGTCAGTTGAATGAGCTGGATCAGTTTATCAACAGCACCGGTAAGATGAGTGACAGTGATAANGACCCGGAAAANTTGGAGTCGGCATTGGAGGCTGCNAAAGCGGAAATTGAAAAAGCTCAAATGGAAGANGCGGAAGANCTGGCCGAGAAGATACAGGAAGCNGTAGAAGAAAGCAATCTGGACAAGGAAATAGATATTGAATTTACTTCGCAGTATGTACAGCTTACTTTGAANGGCTCACTGCTTTTCGATTCGGGAAGCGTGCAGTTGAAAGATGCGGCGCTGCCGATTCTTAATCAGGTAGGAGTTATACTGGAACGCTATGCGGACAGCACTATTGAGATAGAGGGACATACGGATAATGTACCTATGTCAGGCNCAAAGTATTCCAATAACGATGAACTTAGTTCGGGGCGTGCATTGTCAGTGTTCAATTATCTGCTGCAGACGACAAACCTTGATCCTGCGATGCTGAAGCATTCGGGACGTGGTGAATATATACCGATTGCAGATAATTCTACCCCNGAGGGAAGGACGATGAACAGGCGTGTTGAAATAAAGATATATACTTCGCTTAGTTCATATTAATAAGAAAAAGTTTTNAAAATAAATAATATTGATAATAATTTACATTGATTTTTTTTGTCATTTATGGTATTTATTGATAGGAATAAAAAAAGCTACTAATAAAGAGGAGAAAATGATATAATGAAAAAGAATCTGATTTCAATTATTATACTGGCGTTGCTGATAGTGAATATTATTTTGACGGCAGTAATGATGCTAAGCGTGACAGGCGCTGCCAGAAGAACTTCGANTTTTATAGACAGTGCTGCGAAAGCTTTGAATTTAGAACTGACGGCGCAAACGGAAAGCGGAGAGAGNGAAGTCGTAGCGATAGAAAATACTGCAACATATAGTATATCAGAGAGTATGACTATTCCGCTTAGGGACAGCGTAGACGAAGAAGGTAACAGATCGAGTCATTTCTGCATGGCGTCAATCAGTTTCTACATTAATATGAAAAATGACGGCTATAAGAAATATACAGAAGATCTNTCACCACAGGAAGAAAGAATTAANGATATGATCAATACTGTGTTTGCNCAGTATACTCTGGAAGAAGCAAAGGGCAATGAAGAAGCTCTGAAGGAAGAGATATTGGAAGGGGTACAGAAGATATATGATTCTGANTTTATTTNTGANGTAGGTTTCGGAAGTATTTTGTACCAATAGTNTGATNTTTNAAATATAANAATCCGCGAGGAGGTGAATTTTCGTGGGCGAGGTACTTTCTCAAAATGAGATTGATAATTTGCTCGCGGCGTTAAGCAGCGGCGAATTAGATGCGGATCAGATGCAGGATTCCAATGAGAAGCAGGTTAAGAATTATGATTTCAAAAGACCTACGAAATTCTCCAAAGAGCATCTCCGTACTTTGGAAATTATTTTTGAACATTATGGAAGATTATTATCTACAAATCTTCCGGTTTATCTTAGAAAAAACGTACAGGTTACTGTGACNAGTTCTGAGACGGTTATTTTCTCGGAATTCAGTAATGCGCTTTCCAATCCGCTTATATTGGGAATTGTAAATTTCCAACCGTTGGGTGGTACGATTCTGGTGGAACTTGCATCTAATCTNGGATTTGCAATGATAGACAGAATGCTTGGCGGGCAGGGAGAACCACTTGAGAAGAACAGGGAATTCTCTGAGATAGAAATGACTATTATAGAGAAAATGATGATTGTCTGTATGCAGCTTATGAGAGAACCCTGGAAGAACGTTGTGGATATNAGTCCTATTTTGGAACGAATCGAGACAAATTCGCAGTTTGCGCAGATTATAGCGCCTAATGATATGATAGCGATTGTCACCCTGAATATAAAGATTGGCGATGTTGAAGGTCTTATGAATGTCTGCCTGCCGTTCTTTACGCTTGAAAGCGTAATGGATAAATTGAATACCAAATTCTGGTATGCAAATATGCAGGAGCAGGATGATGAAGAATATAATGATTTCATAGAAGCTATGATCAGAAGAGTGGATATACCGGTTAAAGCTGTACTTGGAAAGAGTAAAATATCATTAAATGATTTTGTTAATTTACAGCTTGGGGATATCATAAGATTAGACTCTGATGTTAACGGCGACTTGAATATATATGTCGGTAATATTAAGAAATTTACTGCGCTGCCCGGNACCAATAAGGACAGATATGCGGTTAGAGTAACATCTGTATTTAGAGAGGAGGAAGTATAGAGGCATGGACGGAATGTTATCACAGGATGAAATAAATGCGCTTCTTAACGGCGGCTCTTCCGACANNGATAGCGGAAGNGCATCGTCCAACGAGGCATCATCAGGCGGTTCATCTGAAATAGATACAAGTCTTTTGAGCGATATTGAAAGAGATGCTGTCGGAGAAGTTGCTAATATNAGCATGGGTTCNTCGGCAACAACATTATTTTCACTCGTCAATAGAAAAGTAAATATTACGACGCCTACCGTAAGTTTATCTAATTGGGAAAACGTACTGTCGGAATATGAAAGACCCTGTGTATTTATCCAAATCAAATATACNGTAGGTCTGGATGGCTCAAACATCTTGATTTTGAAGGAACATGATGTTAAAGTTATTACAGACCTTATGATGGGCGGAGACGGAAGCAATACTGACGGAGAGTTGGGAGAATTGCACTTAAGCGCAATTTCCGAAGCAATGAATCAGATGATGGGTTCTGCGGCGACTTCACTCTCTACGATGCTTGGTAAGATGATTGATATCAGTCCTCCGGAAGCAAGTCTGGTNGATCTGACTGAATTTAAATCGGGTGGAGAGATTGCTCCGTTCCTTGCAGGTACATTCGTAAAAATTGCTTTCAAAATGCAGATTGATGAACTGGTAGATTCTACGATTATGCAATTGTATCCCATAGATTTTGCTAAGGATTTGTGTACCACATTCTTAGCTTCGCAGATGGGAGGAGCAGAACCTGCACCGGAACCGGCACCTGCTCCGGCTCCAACACCTGCACCGGCAGCGCCTCAGATGGATATGAGCCAGCAGATGGCAGCTCCTCAGATGCAGATGCCCCAGATGGATATGAGTCAGATGCAGATGGCAATGCCGCAGATGCAAATGATGCCCCAGATGCAGATGATGCCTCAGATGGGAATGCCGCAGATGCCGCCTAACATGAATATCCAGCCGGCACAGTTCCAGAATTTTGCAGGCGGATTCAATCCGATGCAGCCGCAGGAAAACATCGATTTAATCAAAGATGTGCCGTTAGAGGTTACTGTAGAGCTTGGAAGAACGGCAAAATCCATTTCGGATATCTTGGATTTTGCACCCGGTACTATCATTGAACTTGATAAGATTGCCGGTGAGCCCATTGATGTACTTGTCAACGGTAAGTTTGTAGCCAAAGGCGAGGTTGTAGTAATCGAAGAGAGCTTTGGTGTCAGAGTAACTGAAATCATTAAATAATAAAGACACAAATGTGGACTTTAAATTGTATAAATTTAAATATTATTAAAATAATATGTAATAGGAGAAGATGATATGGCAAAAAATATTTTAGTATGTGATGATGCAGCTTTCATGCGTATGATGATCAAGGATATCCTGACCAAGAATGGATACAACGTTGCCGGCGAAGCTGAAAACGGTGCAAAGGCTGTTGAGAAGTACAATGAACTCAAGCCGGATCTTGTACTGATGGATATCACTATGCCGGAGATGGATGGTATTCAGGCGCTGAAGAAGATTAAAGAGTCTGATCCGAGCGCTACTGTCATTATGTGTTCTGCTATGGGTCAGCAAGCTATGGTTATTGAATCTATTCAGTCCGGAGCCAAAGACTTCATCGTTAAACCTTTTCAGGCTGATCGTGTATTAGAGGCAGTCAAGAAGGTAGTTGGTTAAATGCTGTTAACTGCTCCAAATAATGTGGATTCTTACCTGCAGTTTATGACTGTGCTTATTATATTTGTATTTGTATTGGTGGTTACCTATTGGACTACTAAGTGGATTGCAGGATACCAAAAGGGTAAACTGCACAATACAAATATGGAATTGATTGAAGCAATTCGTCTGACAAATAATAAGTATATTCAGATTATTCGTGTTGGGCAGAAATATTTGGCAGTAGCAATCTGCAAAGATTCTGTTACAATGTTAACAGAGATATCTGAAGACCAACTTATATTATCGGATGACGGAGAGGGCATGGAACGATTCAACTTCAAAGAATTGCTGGAAAAGGTACAGAAGAAAAATTTTTCAGGAAAAGAAGATGACCGAAATGAGAATGAGTAGGCGATAAGGATGATGAAGAAGTTTTCAAGCCTGCTGTTTCTTGCAGGTATACTGTTTATTATAATTTTTATCAATGAAAAAAATATTGCATATGCAACAGACAGGTCTGAGGTGAATAGACATCTTACAGGTTCAACAGAAGAAAGAACGAATCTGGAAGAGCCGGGTTCCTCTGAAAATGCTGATGACNTGAAGGAANTGAATATTGCGAATACGGTGACGGTTACATATAACAATGGTAATGGTACTCTGAATGGCGCTTTAAGAATTTTGATTATCCTTACTCTGATTGCTATTGCACCGTCATTGATTGTTATGTTAACCTCGTTTACCAGAATTATCATTGTTCTGCATTTTACGAGGGCNGCACTTAACACGCAGACGGCGCCACCTAATAANGTTCTGATTGGCTTGGCGCTTTTTTTGACATTTTTTATCATGCAGCCGACAATGGCAAGTATTTATACNGANGCAATNGTGCCNTTNGANGCAGGNGAACTTGAACAGGAAGAAGCGATNGAGGCGGCAATCAAACCGTTGCGGGATTTCATGTATCCGCATACTCAGAAGAANGATGTCGGTATGTTCATGGAAATCAGCCGTACTGAATGGACAGGCGAGCTTGATGATATTCCTATAAGCGTACTTATTCCGAGTTTTATNGTAAGTGAACTTAGAACTGCGTTTATTATAGGATTTCTAATATATATTCCNTTTATCGTGATAGATATGGTNGTNGCNTCTACTCTTATGGCAATGGGTATGATGATGCTGCCGCCGACTACGATATCCATGCCGTTTAAGATTCTTTTATTCGTTCTGGCAGATGGTTGGAACCTGATTATCGGTAATCTGGTAAGAACNTTTTATTA
>JAAUZS010000046.1:0-2433 GCA_014804495.1 Lachnospiraceae bacterium | reverse complement strand
ACNTCAGNCGAAGAAGGGNGGATTTATATGACAATAGATGANGTGACTGCGATTGCNTCANATTGTCTGTTTACNATTATTAAGACNGCNGCNCCGGTNCTTCTTATTTCACTNTGCGTNGGTCTTATGGTAAGTATTTTNCAGACGGTTACGTCGATTCAGGAACAGACGCTTACNTTTGTGCCCAAAGTNCTNGCTATCTTTGTTACNNTGATGNTNTTNGGGCACTGGATGTTAAATAATATGGTTGAATATATGCAAGGCTTGTGGGAGAGCTTTAGCTTATATATAAGGTAGCGTTATGATAGATGTTACTTTCAGTTATGCGGATTTGGAGTTTTTTCTGCTGATAGTGGTGCGTGTGACATGCTTCATTTTTGCTTCACCGTTTTTCAGCATGAATAATACGCCGCGGAGAGTNAAGATAGGACTAGGACTTTTTACATCTTATTTGTTATTTGTTTATATTGATCATACTCCTGTAGTCTATAATACTTTATTGGAATATGCAGTTATAGTCATGAAAGAAGCGTTAGTNGGTATTCTGATAGGATGGGGTGCGCAGCTTTGTATGACGGTTGCNGCATTTGCAGGAAGTATTGCGGATATGGAAGTCGGACTGACCATGGTATCACTGATGGATCCGGCTACCAGAGAGACAGCTACATTCAGTGGAGTGCTTTATCAATATATGTTTTCANTGATGTTGATTATCTCAGGAATGTACAGGTATCTGTTTGGAGCGCTTATTGACACTTTTACGCTGATTCCNNTAAGNGGTGCAGTTTTCCATACGGAGTCTTTGGTTGAGACTGTCATACATTTTATGAGCGACTATATTATCATTGGTTTAAGGATTTGTCTGCCGGTATTTTGTGTAATGCTGCTTNTGAACTGTGTTTTGGGAATNCTTGCNAAAGTGGCTCCGCAGATGAACATGTTTGTAGTAGGTATGCAGCTAAAGGTTCTTACCGGACTCACAATCATGTATTTTACGGTCAGGATGCTTCCCGGAGCGGCGGATTTCATATTCAGAGAGATGAAGGTGGTTGTTGAAGCCTTCGTTAAAGGAATGATATGATATGCTTTTAGAATATAATCTCCAATTTTTTGCAAAAGACGGTCCGGGCGGTGAGAAAACCGAGGAACCTACTTCCAAGAAGCTGANTGATGCCAGAAAAGAAGGACAGGTAGCTAAAAGTAAGGAAGTGACAAATGCATTTGCACTGCTTGCGCTTTTTCTGGTTTTGAAATTCTGGGTAGGCCATATGGGAGAGGTCTTTGTCGGTTTATTTAATAATATATATACGCAGATACCGGAATATATCAAGTTGTACGACGGCTATCTGCAGGACATTACTTTTCGTGCGCTTTTTATACGGGCGATGATTGCAATATTGAGTGTTATTGCGCCTGTATTGATTATAGGTTTTCTGGTTGCTTTTTTAACTAACCTTCTTCAGGTAAAATGGAAGCCTACCACTAAACCTATGAAACCGAAGTTCAGTAAGTTAAATCCGGTAAGCGGCGTTAAGAGGCTTTTTTCAGTCAATTCCTTAGTGGAATTGGTTAAATCAATTGCCAAGATATTGATTATTGGATATGCGGTCTATTCTTATCTTAAGAAGAATGCACCAAGTATTTTTCTGATGTATGATATAGGCCTCTATCAGGCGATTGCACTAATTGGAGAATTGGTCATTGGTCTGGGCTTCCGCATTTCTCTTTATTATTTCTTCATTGCGGCTGCTGATTTTATTTATCAGAAGTTCAAGTTCAAGAAAGACATGAAGATGACTAAGCAGGAAGTAAAAGATGAATTCAAGGATCAGGAAGGTGACCCTCAGATTAAGGGAAAACAGAAACAGCGTATGATGGAAGCCTCCAGAAGACGTATGATGCAGCGACTGCCTGAAGCGGATGTAGTCATTACTAACCCGACACATTATGCTGTTGCCATCAAATACGATCCTGAACTTTACGACGCTCCTTATGTACTTGCCAAAGGTGCGGATTATCTGGCGCAGAAGATCAAGGATACCGCTAAGGAGAATCATATTGAAATAGTAGAAAATAAACCGCTTGCCAGAATGTTGTATGCAAATGTAGAGGTTGGCGGTATAGTACCGCCGGAGTTATATCAGGCGGTGGCGGAAGTTCTTGCGTTTGTATATCATTTGCAAGGCAAAGTTTAAAATCAGAAAGGAGGAGAAGATATGCAGGGATTGAAAAAGGCGGACTTAGGTGTAGTTTTTTATGTATTGTCAGCATTTATCATGTTGATAGTTCCGATATCGTCAGGTCTTCTGGATGTACTGCTGGCATGTAATATGGCAGTGGCTTTTTCTGTCTTGTTCAGTTGTATGTTTGCCAATGAAGTCCTCAAAATGTCATTTTATCCTACAATTCTGCTGTTCACTACGATATTCAGGA
>JAAUZS010000045.1 GCA_014804495.1 Lachnospiraceae bacterium | reverse complement strand
TTTGAGGACGTGTTGCCAGCTAGTTTTGCATATATTTCACTTGGAATTATTTTTATAGATGTTTTGCTAATGATTGTTTTTTGCAATACAGTATGTAGAAAGTGACAATTTCCTGTTTGCAGAATTCCAAAAGCAATTGCTCAAATTGCTTGAAATATTAAGAAATGTATGAATATATAGGTTAGTTCAAACTAATAAGCAGTGGGTACACTTTTCCGAAAATGGAGTAATATAAATACATGAATACAGGAGGCGTATATGTTTAAAAAATACAAAGAAATTATATATAAACCATTGAGAGTACTTGATATTTTTATTTCACTGTGGATAATCGGCATCACCGTATTTTTGATATGCTATTGGAAGCACATTCCTGAGGAAGTTCCATATCACTGGAATGCAGCAGGGCAGATTGATGATTATTCCGATAAAGGCGGTTATATTATGCTTATCATCATGATGTATTTCCTATGGGCATGGCATGCTCTTAGTAAACTGATTCCACTATTTGGCATAAAGGAGAATCTGTTTGGGAAAAACAAGACTATCGTGCCGCGTGAAGTTGAGATACGGGCTTATAATCTTGTATTTTCCATGCTTTGGATATGTGACCTGCTAACGCAGTTCATGCTTGGATATATTATCTTATGCGGAATGTTCGTAAAAAAACTTGGCGTATGGTTCCTTCCTTTATGTATAGTTCTCTTTATGGCTGATTTTATATGGTTTTATTTTACGTTGCACAAATTGCAGAAATCACTGTAGCATAACAGACCATAGCGCATTTGATATAACGGGTCGAACCAGAAACATAATCAGAAATACTATTGCAAAAACAATCGGAAGTTCCAGCCTGTTTTCCGATGTTTCACTTGCTGCTGTCAGTTCGGCTTTCTCCTTTTCAGGTTTATATTTTAAAAATAAAATGTAGATATAATATCCTGCTGCCGCACCTATTGTATTGAAAATCAGGTCATCAATATCCGTAAGCCTGAATGTAAACATCTGAAGCAATTCTATCATTACCGACAATCCAAAGCCGAACAAAACCGTTTTCTTCATGGAACGGTATTCTTTCCATATGACCGGCATGAGAAATCCCAACGGCATAAACAGCAAGATATTTAATAAGGTATTCACAATATATGCTATAGGGTCATTTACTATATCAATAATCGGGATTAGATTGAATACTAAATCTATACGTATTGTAGTAATAGAAGGAATGCCTACTACCAGAAAAACTCCTGACAGGTAGATTCCAAAAATTATCATTAACAACTTTCTTCCAATACTCATAGGATTGAATAACACATGTTGTGCAATCAGCATAATCGGCACAATTAGAATTACAGCAGGAATCACATCCAATCCCAGTGCAAAAAATCGGTATAGTATCTGAAACATATCTTCTTCCTCCGTATATAAAATTTCACATTTTAAATCTTGATTTAAGAATTAACAGGCGATATAATTNTCTCCCAATAACCTCTTACGATTTACATATTATAACGGTGAAAGTTTAAGATTGTAGTCAAAATTTATTAATATTTATTAAATTTTTTAATATATAGAGTTTAATAACTNANGTTATANAATTTTCTCAAGAAACATATCGTTCACCGGAGTGGCAATTCCATGCTTTTTCCCCAATTCACAGATTGTTCCGGCAAAAAGCACTACTTCTGTTTTTCTGCCTGCTTTGCTGTCCTGTCGCATTGAAGGCTCTCCATCAGGATTAAGAGTATCTATGATTGCAATCCAGTCATTTAAGTCTTTTTCCGATAAATCAACGCCCTCTGCATTTGCTACAAGGATTGTTTCACGCATGGCTGCTTTCATCATCTCACGCTCTTTTCCCTCCTGCTGTACACTGCGGTAGGTTCCTTCGCATAATGATACTGTCTGGTTCACTCCGACATTGCAAAGCAGTTTGCCCCACATGGCATGCCTCATATCGTCCGGGCAGGAATACGCAAAGCCTGTTTCGTCAAAAAATTCTTTAACGGCATTCAGGCACTCTTCTCTTCCGCCATTCATAATACCAAGCGCCAGTTCACCTTTATTGGTACATGTCGCAGTACTTCCCGCTTTCTGAGCATCCATCTTCTGCGCAATACAGTGTACCACCTTTTCACAACCGAATTTAGCGCCTAAATCGTCTTCGCTGCGGATTCCGTTCAATGCCGAAATCAGAACCGTATCCTGAGCTACCAGATGCGCCACTTCTTCCATAGCCGTCTCCAATGCTCCGTACTTCACTGCAAACAGGATAAGCTGTGCCTTACGGCTCTCTTTTGCCGCATCACAATAATTGAAATCACATACTTCGCCGTTGAAAGTAATTGTTTCCTTTTTATATCTCTCAATCCTGTCATGGTCGGCAAGCACACGTACATTTTCCCTGCCCAGCTTCTTCGTAAAGAAGTCTGCATACATTACTCCAAGTGCGCCTAATCCTACGATATCGATAGTCTGAATTTTCATCTGTTGTCTCCTTTTATTCAAATTTGTAATAGATAATTGCGAAACTAATATCTCGAGTGACGGACTCGGACAAAATAAACAAAAAATGGGGCTCATTGCGGAGCAGAGACGCCCCGTTTTTTGTTTATTTTGCCCAAGTTCTGGTTATTGAGGAAAAGTTCCGTAAATACCAATATAAAGCTGCGGTATCATCACTTTCACGAAAATCATTACAAAGCACAGCAGCCACAGTGCACACGCCGCAATTGCAGTATACTGTCTTCGTTTTCCCAGTATGTCATCAATCTGTTGGTATCCTTTTACTACGAATATCATAAGCGCAGGGAGCGCGGGCATCAGATAACGTCCCTGAGCCTGAAAATCACTGGAATATGANTTATAANCGCTNAAGACTACAGGAATTNCCATACATAGCGCACAACATATATACAGCAGCCTGTTTTNGGTTCTTCCCTTACGTTTCAGGCATCCATATATANAACCTGCTCCTGCAACGCACATTAATGCTCCATAGCACATGTAATATTTAGCTGATACCCATATATCCAGCGCGCCGAAACATGCAAAAAAGCTCTTCACNCTATAACTTATCCACTCTGTTTCCGTCAGCATATTCCATATCGTTTTTCCCTCATTCGCATAAGTCATGCGATTAGACGGCTTAAGGGCTTCCACAGCGTACAGCTCCCCNCAGGCTTTCTGCGCATTTACTCCCAGAAAGTCACCATCATAAAGTACCGCATTCCTGATAAAGAACCAACCTGCCAATACCAATACTGTCAGGGCAATTACACAGCCGTGGCNTATGGCATATTTCCACTTTTCCTCAATGCTTTCGTCCCGCATAACAGTTCCGAAATAGTAAAATATGCTGCAGACTATCCACGCATAGGCATTATAATATGTCAACGCACATAAGCTGATAGCNAATCCCAGAAACAGACAGCTTTTATAATTCCAATGCTGCTCTTTTCCATAAAGCCAGCCAAACAAAATAAGCATTGACGTAAACACGGCAAAGACATCATTGTTAAGATATGCTGCCAAAAATACAATCTGTGGCANAAATCCGATAAACACAGAATATAAGAAACGGCTTTCATCTTTAGNAAACAGTTTTTCTCCGATTTTAAATCCCAGCCAGACACAGCCGGTCGCNGCCAANACATTTATAAAGCGGGATGCAATAACCATGACAACCACATTGCTGCTAAAGATAGAGACTATTGCCATTATTCCCGCTGCTAAAATAGAGGGAAGATAGGGGGTAAATGCATAAGAAAATCCCCAAAGTTCGTTTATTATTTCTTCGTCNGAACCAGCCGGCAGCCTATGATGCTCCAATATATAANAGGANACATCATATCTCATTATTTCATCAGGCGCCTTATATATCGGCAGAAAGCATGATAAACTAAAATATATGGAAAATGCTGTCAATATTATCAGCCACTGTGCCAGACGCTGTTTTTTTTGTTTATCTTGCATTGTCTTTCCTCTTAATTCTTTTAAAGTGTAATTCCAAGCGTCCTGCATCCCTCGTCAATAACCGATAATAGTTCGCCATCCGTAAGAACAGTGACGCGTCCGCCCTCATATTCTGAGTCTACCCATGTTTTCACATATGCTACAAGCTCGGAGTTCTTTTCAATCTTCTTCTCCTCCGGAAGCTTAAAGTATGTATTAATCCAATGTGCGATGCCGGCAAGACCGGAAGTATTTGAAACGGCGCAAAGCACCGGTCTGTGCAGGAATTTCTCTGTATCGAAAATATTGTAAATTTCCTCATTCTTCAACAAACCGTCTGCATGAATGCCCGCTCTTGTAATATTAAAGTTCTTTCCGACAAACGGCGTTCTCGGCGGAATCTGATATCCGATTTCTTTCTCATAATATTCAGCAAGCTCTGTAATCACAGTGGTATCCATACCGTTTAACGTTCCCCTCAGCTGCGCATACTCAAACACCATCGCCTCAAGCGGCGTATTACCGGTACGCTCTCCGATACCGAAAAGTGACGTATTGACACCTGCGCAGCCATAGAGCCATGCAGTCGTAGAGTTTGAAACTGCCTTGTAAAAATCATTATGACCGTGCCACTCTATGCACTCATGCGGTACTCCTGCGTGAGTATGAATCGCATAAATGATACCCTGAACGCTTCTTGGAATAACCGCACCCGGAAAGTTTACGCCATATCCCATTGTATCGCAGGCACGAACGATAATCGGCAGTCCGTACTGCTCTGACAGCTTCATCAGTTCCTGACAAAACGGTACGACATATCCGTAAATATCTGCTCTTGTGATGTCTTCTAAGTGGCATCTTACGCTTATTCCCTCGTCCAGACATTCCTTAACGACAGAAAGATAGTGCTCCATAGCCTGTCTTCTCGTCATTTTCAGTTTGAGAAAAATATGGTAGTCCGAGCAGCTCACAAGGATTCCCGTCTGCTTCATTCCTATATCCTTTACCAGCTTAAAATCCTCTTTACTTGCCCTTATCCACGAAGTAACTTCCGGAAACTGATATCCACGCTCCATACATTTATATACTGCATCCCTGTCCTTTTTGCTATAAAGGAAAAACTCACTTTGGCGTATCATACCGTTCGGACCGCCAAGTCTGTGCAGATAATCGTAAATTGTTACAATCTGCTCCGTACTGTATGGCGCCCTTGACTGCTGTCCATCCCGGAAAGTAGTATCCGTAATCCATATTTCTTTCGGCATATTGTGCGGAACTACCCTGTCATTAAAAGGTATTTTGGGTATTTCATCATAAGGAAACATATTCCTGAACGCATTTGGTTTTTCAACGTCCTGCAGCTTATACATATGCTCCTCAATCTGCAGCAGGTTATTATGCTCGTTCATCGTAACCGGGCGGTTTTCGAAATATCCGGTATTGCTCTCCATTGTGCAACTCTCTCCTTTATTTGGTATATCGTTATTTATGTTATTTGCATTACCGTATCATTGTATACAATGATACATCATGTGTCAATATGCAAAAGCCAGACAATTCACAAGTCTGATTATATCATTTCCGTACCTTATTTACCACAATAATATATGGGGCATAGCTACTGCCATGCCCCACATTGCTCATTAATAACACTTGTTACTTCATTTTTACCAACCGCTGCTTAAATTCCCTTATTCTCTTTCCAAAGCGGCTTGTAACAACTATTCCGCAGATTACCATTCCACACGATAATCCCATGGCAAAATCGGATATTGCACTCATAACATTGTTCTCAACAAGGCTTGTATGACTTATTATCTGAGAACAAATCCATAACACAGCCCCTGTCATTAAGATCCAGAAAACCCTTTTGGTATACTTCTCTGTTTCACTGTTTGTGTAATCTACTGCTTTTAATACTGTCGTCTCTAATTCCTTATTCATTTTCTCGCTTTTCCTTTCTCCATCCAGTAACTCCCGCAGGTTTATTTCATAATAATCAGAAATCTGAATTAAAATATCCAAATCAGGCATATTATTTCCGTTTTCCCAACGGGATACGGTCCTGTTTGAAACATTAAAAATTTCCGCCAGTTGTTCCTGCGTGAGTCCTTTTTCATTTCTAAGTTCCTTTAGTAACTTACCTATTTTTTTCTGGTCCAACCAGTGTCCCTCCTTTCAGGAAAATATTATCAATGCAGAGATAAAATTAACACGACACAAAGCGAGAAATACCGCATTTTTATCCGACAGGACATAGGATGTCTGCCCTTAATCCGGTAATATATGGGATTTTACTTAGTTATTTACCTGTTCATATACAGGCCTTTTAATGACAAAAACCAAAGAGGCTATTAACATTAATACAAAAACTGATGTAAGCATATAATTATTAAGCACGTTAAATAATTGACTTTCTTCATTCCAAACATCAACAAATTGCTGAAAATTCGCAGGAATGTCATATATAAAATGAAGAAGCATTGGAACAAGTATATTATGAGAATACAGATAAACAGCTGCAAAAACAAATCCAAAAATCCCTGTTACAATAAAAATATCTACTGCATCTCCCAAATTATCACGCTCAATAGCATGAATTAATCCAAAAATGATAAAAGATATGATTGCATAAGCTAACCTGCACAGCCAATTTTTCTTCTTTTTGTTGTCATAACCCTCCAGTAAAAAGGCACGGAATGTTAATTCCTCCCAGAACCCTGTCGTTAACTGCTGGCATATTAAACACGAAAATAATATTGCAAACGTATTGTCTATCATCGAACCCATTCCAATAGCAATTACAATCGTAAGCAGTATTGTATATAGAATCAATCCGCTTCCCGCACAGATTCCGGCTTTAAAATGTGTAAAATTAATTACATCAGTCCATTTTTCTTTATGAAATATTTTTATAAAAATAACTAATTCTATAAGTCCAAAGATAATTCTTTGTAAGCTACTGAAAAAATACCAATCAGCCCCGTCTAAATATGGCTTTGCAACGCGGGCAACTGCCATAAAACACGCATAAAAAATAATGCATAACAAAATCCCAATATCTTTGCATAAACATGATTTTATTTTTCTCATATGGAATCTCCTCTACGAATCTCAAACAACCTTCCTGATTATACCACTTCCATATATTTCTTACCACTATAATATATGGGGCATAGCAACCGCCACACCCCATACTTACTATCATTTTAATGACAAGACTTATCACTGTACCTTACCTTTTCTCCACCGGAACCCAAAGTTCAATATACCTATTTTCATTCTCCGGTTTCTGAAACCAATGCGTCAGCATGACCTCAGGTCTGTCAGCCAGAATATAATCCGATGACGGCAGCCACTCAGAGGCGATGCGTTTGCGAAGTTCCACGTTCTTAAGTGTAGGATATTGGCACCGCTCTGTTTCAAATATCGCATAAGTTCCGGCCGGAATCACAATATCCTTGAAACGGTCGGCTTCCTCTCCAAGCACAATGTCATCCGCCAAGTGTGTATGGTACCAATCTGTCAACTGTTCCGCAATATAAAAATCATATCCTTCGTCATCCACATTGCAGATTATATTATAAACAGTCTCATGGCTATTCACAGACATATAGCTAAGCAGCATCTGATTGACTCTGGTGTGTATATAAAAATCTTCCATCTGATCTTCAAATTCTTTCGTAACATGAGGAACTCCGGTAAACCTCCGTTTGTACCCGGTAAGCACCAATTCATGTTTTTCCTCCACCCTGTATTCCATCATACATCCTCCTTCTAATGACAATTTTAGAGACAGTCTTGAAAAGGAGTTTAGTTTAGCGCCTTCCCTGCGCGCCTGAGAAGGTGTAATACCATGAAAACGGGTAAACGCTCTGGTAAAACTGTCGGGATTGTCATACCCATACTTCAATGCCACATCTATGATTTTAACATCATTTCCTGCCAGTTCGCCTCCCGCCAGCGTCAGTCTGCGGTTACGGATATACTCTCCCAAAGTGTACCCGCAAAGCAGTCCAAACACACGCTGAAAGTGATAGCCTGTGGAATAGCTCTGTCTGGCAATTTCATCGTAATTCAGTTCTTCCGTGATATGCTCTTCCACGTAATCAATTGCCCGCTGCATTCCCATTACCCAATCCATGGCAGTTCTCTCCTTATCTGTTCTGTCTGCATAAAGGATAGCAGATTTTTAAAAGTGTTTCCCGACATTTTATGGGAAGGCATGTAGGGTGTATCTATATCATTAATCAAAAAATTTACCCTTAAAAAAATTTTTGTTTCCTAACGGCTTAGCCGTAAGCCTAAACAGAACGCAGCCGTCCGGACACATAATAACCTTACTGTATTTGCTGTCCCCACCAATATTTTCTAAATCTCCGCCGCTTCTGACTGCTTCCATTATAGGGTACATCATCATCATTACTTTAGAGCAGATTCCCTGTCCTTGTGAATTTACCGGACAGCCATAGGTGCAGGTATATTTATCTCCAACCTCCTCACCATTCCGGCAAAATCTTTCTGTTTCCTCATTATCCTTATTAAATCCTATTACTTCTATTTCCCATTCGTATTCTTCATCATACCATTTTTTCATGTAATTTCCTCCTGGCTCCTTTCCTAAGTACCTTATTGATATATTCCTAAAAATGACGTTATTTTCCCATAGGTGTACTCGCCGTTAATCAATCCAAACTCAGGGTCATAATATTTATTGCCGAACAAAAGCGTCCAATGAGTGTATCCGGCGTTTGTATGCACCGTTAAAATTGAATATTCATATGGCACAGGATTCTTTTTTGAAATGCGCGTATTTCTTTCAGCATGTTTCACTCCATAATAATCCAATATTTCAATCAGCTGCCCTATGCTGGTAGGTCCGCTTGTTTTCATATCCTTAATTACTTCCTCTATATCTTTGCCTGTAATCATTGCAATACATGCCTGACCGCAGGTTTCAGATGTTGGCTGCATAACCAGTTCCATTTTCATTCTCCTTTTCCACTGACGGCATTGTAAATATTTTCAACAATACTGTCCATACTTTCTTCAGCTGTAATATTGACTTCATTCAATATATCGGAAAAATCTTTCTCCCTCCACCATCTTCGCATTGCTCCTTCGCCGAATTCATGACAGTTTGGTTTCGTCTGATGCCTTTTTAAGGTTTCTTCAAACGACAGGTCAAAATAGTAAGCATATATATTACTGCCATATAGCCGGACAGCTAATTCAAATAACGGCTTATACCAGTCCGCATACATAATCCCTTCCAATATAACAACATCACTGTGATTGTTTCCATATATCAAAAGTTCTTTCATTAAGGGAATTGCCTGCGTGTTTTCTCCGTCTTTGACTTTAAGAATCTCTCTTCTGACCATATCCTGTGATATAAGCATGGTATTTCTGCCAAATCGATTTTGTAATTCTTTTGCAATTGTGGTTTTTCCACTGCCTGAATTACCTCTAAGTATAATTAATTTCCGCATTTAAGACCTCGACAATATTAATTTATTTGCTTGGTTTACCTTCATAATCTGCTTGTTTGATTGTATCATTTCCACACTGAGTTGACAATCGCAAAAACAGGACACAGCAACTGCCATGTCCCATCTTCTTATTGCTATAACTGTATTCTCAATTTACTTGGGCGTAATATCAATATATTTTTCAATTTCCTCCTCCGGCAAATCATTCGTTTGTGAATACGGAAACCCACCATATTCTCCCTGTTCGATTTCCAAATATATCATCTGCCCTTCGCACATCATTTTTACCCGGCAAATACCTTCGTTATTAAATAAGTCGGTAATGTCAACTTTCTGGTCTTTATAATATACCCAGACTCTTCCGTCTGCATCTTTGTCAACATCGGCAGACTCGTTTAATCCTTCTACAAGTTCATCTACTGACAGCCAGTCTACAGTACCATCACTGTCAATGCTGACTCCTCCGAATGCTGTTACCCCTTGTTCCTCGCCGTCGCGTTCATACCTGACCTCATATCCACCTTCACCGTTTTCCACAATATCTGCTTCTGTCTGTGCTCCGTGCAGCCAGATGTAAACCTTCTCCTGAATACCGCCGATATCTGCTGCATATGCGGTTCCTGAGCCGCCTATAACAACTGCACACGCTATTGCTGCCGCTGCTATAATATTTCTTTTATGTTTTTTCTGAATTTCTGCCATTTTTTCTACCTCCATAGATAATTGTCCGGAGGTCTGAAGTGCTGAAAATGCCTGCTTATAGCGTTCTTTATTTGTCATCATCCCATTCCTCCTTTAATGCTTCTTTGAGCAGACTGCGCCCGCGCGATAACCGCACTTTGACGTTACTTTCACTTAACCGTAGGATATCCGCAATTTCACGAACGCTGTAATCCTCATAATAGTACAAGTGAATCACAATACGATATTTCTCCGGAAGCTTCATTACTGTTTCAAACAGATTCTCGGATTGCGGAGTTTCAAACGTCAGCGTTTCCATGTAATCCTCAATAGAAAGTTTATTGCGTCTCCAAAACGTATGATTGGCATTCTTTGCCTTATTGATTGCCACCCGTAACAGCCATGCGCGTATATGCTGCTCGTTGTCAAATTCTTTATTTAATGTGTAATACCGGATAAACGTATCCTGAACAATGTCTTCGGCGTCCTGTGCATTTTTACATACATTAAACGCCGCCGCAAACAGGTTGCTCTGATATAACGCCACCAGCTCCTGTACAGTCTGTTTCATGAGCGCTCCTTTAATCTTATCGTAATATAATATTTGAAAAGCCCTTCACTAATAGTACAATAAGCGAAGGGCTTTGGTTACAAAATATTTTATTTTTTTAAATCCTATAGATTCATCAATTCCTTTCTCGTTTCCTTATCAAACTTTTCTAAAGCATAACGATAAGCCGTTCTTGGCATCTGCGCATGGTTCAAAATCAAGTAGTCTTTTACTGCTTTCATATCGACTTGTGAAAGACTTTTCAACATCCAGCCATATCCTTTCTGAACCAAATCATGTTCATCTTTCATAAGCGAGTCCGATATGCTTAATGGATTAATCCCTTCATAATCGTTATGTAATATAGCNGGAATTAATATTACTGCCGATGCGCGGCGTACCCAGAAATCTTCATCTTTCGTCCACTCTGTTANCTTCTGAAAAANAGATTTATATCTTCGCAGCAGTTCACCAAAAGCGTGTGTGCAAAAATCATCACAGTCGCCCCACCCCCGGACATATTTCTTNAGCCAGCTATAAAAAATATCATATGTGGCTTCAGAATANTGATTTCTTACTCTATAGGCCCAATCAAAAGCAATTACGCCTAATGCCCAGCTATGTTCTTCTAACAATTCCTCACATAAACACAATACATTTTCAATCGACTTGTCATCTATGTTTTTATATAGTCTTGCCGCAAGNTTCCTTATATCGCCGGTAATAATATGACTGCCATCCGGTATGTTTTCAGACAGTAACTTAATCCCGTTAACCGCTTNTGANACAATTGTATTCATTNCTATTNCTCACCCTTCTCATNATAGGTTCCTGTGATTTCACAAACATTATTATCNGGGTCTTTCANGTGAAAATAATANTANCCCTCGTTGACTTTATTTATTTCTGTCATTTCTCCTATATTTAGTNCTTTGAGCCTGTTATATTCTTTTTTCAAATCTTCTACCCAGAAGTTCAAAACAAATTTGTAATCCCCATCCACATAATGNTGTCCATGCAAATTCTCTTCATTCATGAGCGCCAGNCATTTATTNTCAAAATAGAACTCTGCAAATTTNTTTCCGCAGTTCCTTGTNGATACNGNCATTGATANTAATTGTTCATAAAACGAAATAGACTTTTCAAAATCTCTTACAATTAAATAAACTGAACCCAGATGTATCTCCTGTGGTCTTAAGTTTTTAATTTCCTCAGCCTCCAGTANAATTTCATCAGTACCTACCGAAAACAACTTGCTCATCATAATGACTTTATCAATTTCCGGAAGNGATTGGTCCATTTCCCATTTAGAGACTGATTGCCTTGATATTGAAAGCATTTCTGCCAATTGTTCCTGCGTTAATCCGTTATCAATTCTTAGTTTTTGAATTCTGCTGCCTAATCCCATTTTCTCCTCCAAGATGATTTTTTTACTATTGTAATAATTAAATGCTTTTTCATCCACCAAGTTTGATTGGAATTTTTGCAACCAGTGGTTGCTTTGACAAGCTAAAGCAAAAATTTACACTTAATCTTTTTGCTATTCATTCCCCCTGCTCACAGCCGATCCATTCCCTGACCGTTCTCAAACCGTTTCCTTCCTTTTTCCGGATCTGCCATAAAATCAATGAATGTACGGAATGCCTGCATNGCCATCTTTTCCTTATTGCACGTATTTGAATTCTTTCCTATATCACTGATAAGGTTATAGCGGCTTATCTGCCATACATACGAATCGCACATAGAATATCCGCACACCTTTACCTTATTCAAAAAGGTATGATGCTCAATATAATATACTAATTCCTCATAAATCTGCGGGCATAGTATGATATCCTTCCAAAGTTCATCNGACCATACTCTGTTAAGTTCCGCATAATCACATATTTCATAAAACGCCTGACAGACTTTAANCTTNGTCGCATCATATATAATTCCCGGCATACTATCACTTCNCATTTTTACATATAAATATTTTTCGCCAATTTTTATTCATCCTGATTTTTTCTTATTATATCATAGTCATTCTGCTTTTCATACAGACAATTGCNCNCTTTGTTATTGACGCATTACAGGCATATAAGCGTANCCTGTCGTATGCTCGAACGTGTCAAACACTTCCAGTTCTTGTGCACCGTTTTCAGCCATTTTGAAGCCATGTGAAGGCATAAAGTAGTTTCTGATATAGGCAAAAAGCTCCCATATCTCACATTGCTCCTTTGACATAAGCTGTGCAGTGAATTTATTTGTATATGCGCGTATATACAATGAAGCAGGTATTTTGTATACATCTATGCCTTCGGGCTGACATTCAGTAAGAACTTCACGAACAAAGCCAAAAGCACGGGATTTTTCACTGAGCCAAAAGTTTACACTTAAATGAATGTCATTGATTGGAAGTACAGCATCTTTCAATAACCCGGCATCAAAAGGTTCACCTTCGGACGCTACTGCATCTATTGCCGAATTAAAACCGGATATGTCCGAAAAATCTTTTGCATATATAATCTTTCCCGCAAGGATGGTTTCAGGTTTCTCCACTATCTCAAAAACTGCTCCATTNATATTTATCGTTTCAATTACTTTTTCTGCAGTTTCATTTTCGGTATCCAACAGGCAATCAACCGAAANATTAAGGACAATCGCAAGTAATCTCAGATTATANACATCCGGNAGGCAGTCTCCGTTTTCCCATTTTGAGAGNGCCTGCTCAGAAACTCCGATTTTCGTGGCGACTTCTTTTTGAGTTAATTTTTTACGTTTGCGAAATTCTTTTAATCTTTTTCCAAAATCATTTTGAGTNAACATAATTTTACCTCTCCTTTAGCATAGTTTATTGTACTTAAATTATAACATTTACCCATAAGCAAAACTATTGTACATATNTTTATGAAAAAANGGAAAAAAATCAACCTCAGGTTGATGCATTTCTTTAATGTTATCACTTTAGTAATTACATTTTTGCAATTCTGCGGTATAATAGGATTATATAAAATAGTAAATATGAGTTTACAGGAGCGACACAATGAACATATGCTTAGGAAATCGGACTGCTGATACGGTCAGAATATATTTTGAGAAAGCTAAACAACCGGAGATCAAAGCAGTATTGCCGCAAAAAGCCCGGACCGTAGAAGAAGCTCTGGAGGATTATAGAGAAACATTACTTGCAAATGCAAAAAGTTACGGAAAAACAATTATAGCAGACGGTAATTATATCGGCGATATCTGGTGCTATTGTATTGATGTAAATGAAGAACCGAACGCCATGCTGAGCTTCTGTATTTTTGAAAAAGCGTATTGGTCACAGGGAATTGCAACAGAGTCTGTGGCTTTGTTTTTGCAGGAAGTACGGTCTAAATATGAACTTAACACGATTGGAGCCTTTTCCTTCTCTGATAATCCTGCCTCAATACGAGTTCTTGAAAAAAGCGGGTTTACTGTGTTAGAGGAATTCACGGAAGACGGAAGAGATTCTAAGTATCTTCAGTATACCACTCATTGATATTATAATTCTTCTATTAGTTTAATGGCAGTATAAATCAAATTTGAACGCACATTCTTTTGGATATCCCAATTTCGGATGTCCCATTTTTCGCCGCTTACATCATCGCCTGCATAGAGTAATTGAGCTAAAGGAATATCATAATATTTAGACACAGCAAAAAATGCTGCTGTTTCCATTTCAACTGTTATACAACCCTCATTTCTTCTTAATTCAATCATTTCCGGTGTTTCTCTATACATGGCATCTGTTGTCCATGTTTTTCCGGTTGTGTATGGTATTCCTAATTTCTCCAAACCGGAAATAACAAAATCTACGGTTGCTTTATGGCAGTCCACTTCGCGGGAAGGTTCTAAATAATGAAAAGATGTTCCCTCGTCTCTGACTGCAGCAATAGGAACAATAATTTCTCCCACTTTTGAATCCTTTTTTATTGAACCTGCACCACCGCATATGATAAATTTATCACAGCCCATAGCATGTAATTCTTCGATTGTCCCTGCCGCACCCGGGGCGGTAGAAAATGGCATTGTAATGCAAATTCTATTTACGGGTGTGCTATACTCATAAATAGGAATATCTAAAACTTCGGAATGAAGATACCCGATTATGGGAAGCTTTTTATCTTCAACAAACTGATTAAGCTCTTTTCTGAAAAATGTAATAACACATTTGGAGGGAAGTGTTTTTTCCAAAAAATCAGTGGGCTTAATAATGGGATTTCTACTTGTATCATACTCACAAACAGGGTATTTATTCTTAATTATCATTTCTTATCCCTCCGTAAATCATGTTTTGCTAATGCACCGCTTTATCGTTTTCGCAC
>JAAUZS010000044.1 GCA_014804495.1 Lachnospiraceae bacterium | reverse complement strand
GAAGTTCTCTTCCGAAAAACGGAATGTAAAGTCAAAATCATAGTAAAATCCATCTGCAATGGCAGGACCTATCGCACATTTGGTATCCGGATACAGCCTTTTTACTGCCTGTGCCAGAATATGTGCAGTAGTATGCCTGAATGCATTTCTCCCTAATTCCTCCTCAAAACCTGTTTCCTTAATGGAACCGTCTTTCATTTTGATTTTCATTTTTATAACCATGCTCCTTTCTCAGCCTGCGAGTTTGTGCCCTCAAGCACAAACTTGCGGTTGAAAGAATGTAATTCTTTCAACCTTTTTCCTCCAAATAAATTTTTATATAACATAAGAAAAGCACTCTTAAAGATACTTACTATGTATCTTTAAGGGTGCTTATTGCACGGTTCCACCTCAATTTTTTACTTCAGATTCCAACAAATCCTAACCTTTAACGCAGGTGTACGGTAATACTTACTCTACTTTCAGTATTACAGCTTGGGAATGGTTTTCACATACAATCCACATAAGCATCTTCCACCAAATAATGCTCTCTCTGTCTGCGATTAATATGCTACTTGTTTCCGTCATCGCTTTTTCTCATGTTATATTGTAGAATATAATATCATTCAAAAAATTAATTGTCAATAAAAACAGTTGTAATTTTATTGTATTCAGGCTTAAAATACAACTTATATCAAAACTTTCTCTCAGGAGATGTGCTATCATACTCTTGGCAAGGAGGAAAAAGATTTGTTTGAGTGGAATGAGACAGTACAGAAAATGATATATTGGATAGAAGCACATTTGACTGAAAATCCTTCTCTTTTGGAAATGTCAAATGAGATTGGATATTCGCCATATTATTGCTCCAATCGTTTTCATGAAATCNNNGGAATGACNTTNAAGAGCTATATTGCCGGCAGACGGCTTGCCATGGCTGCTTTGGAAATCCGGGATACNNATGNNCGNATNCTCGATATNGCNNTNAANTANGGATATTCNTCACAGGANGCTCTGACGAGGGCTTTTATGANTGCTTTCGGATGTACACCGGCTGCATATCGGAAAAATCCCGTTCCTATTGCNCTTTCCAACTTAAAGGTCGTTTTTTTCCCTGAACATTATATGAGTAAAGGAGAACCTACTATGAGTAAGACATTATTGACAGAAGCNCATGTTCGNGTAGANCATATTCCNGCACATAAATATGTGGGNATTTGGGATATTAATGCCANNNANTANGGNANTTTTTGGAGCANACNCGATTGCGACANTATTTGCGGNACNATAGACAGTATGAGTCATGTTTCACATCCGATTGTTACCTGTCATACGGCAGGCTGGTTTTATGAAAANGGTAAAAAAGGNTATTTCTATGGATTCGGNGTACCGGACGATTATCAGGGAGCCATTCCGGAAGGGTTTGAAATCAGGGAACTGCCTGCCAGTGACTATTTGGTTTTCTTTCACCCGCCTTTTGATTATCTGAAGGACTGTGGAGAGGTAATGGGAAGAGTCGAAGAGCTGGCATGGAATTATGATCCCAAAACTAATGGATATGAGTGGAATGAGGATGCCTGTCAGGATTATCAGCGTCATTATCCGGAAGTGATTGGCTATGAGGTGCTGCGTCCCGTACGAAAAGTAAAAGCATAAGATTTAGATGTAGTTTATTTAAGTGCTATATTTTAAATTATGGCAAATTTGGAATCAGAATCCAAATTTGCCATAAAATTTTTACCATAATTATTAATTATTGTGTTATTTTAATTGAATAGTAAAACTCATATCCTCACGGAGCGTTTCGGTTCCTTCAACAAACATTCCTTCCTCATTATATCCGCCCTCGAATGGAATTAATGTAATATAATCAGATGAACTGTCAAAGTCCTGAATTTCAAATGCTTGTTCATATTCCCACCATCCGGTTTCCTCATTATAGACTTCAGGACTGCAGGAGGAGTTCATGTTCAGCTCCATCCGAGAATATCGTATGCCATTGCTGTCTTCATAGAAGTATTCGGGCATGTATACGATTTCAAAAGCCTCTTCGCTGTAAACTGTCCATTTCAGCCGGAAACTTACCTTTGATGGAGCAACGGTCAAATCGCATATTTCCACTTTGCCGTATGACAGCTCCATAAGTGTATTAGCTACTATATCTGCTCCGCCCAGCTTGTCGGAATTGATTGTAAATGTAAAGTCCTGCTTTGAATTATCCGCCATATAAACTTTCACCGTAACTTCCAGACTCTCCGGTGTAGTAGCGGCCAGACTGCTGTCCATAACGGTAACTTCACACTGATATACACCGCTGCCTTCCTCTGTCTCTACTACATATTCCAGTCGGTTATCCGTACCGTTGATATAGATATGGTCTCCAAATTCCAATGTTGTCAGCTCTGCACCGGGTTTAGCCCAGAACATAAGCGTTGCTCCGTCATAATATGCGTCTGTTACGGTAAAAAGCGGTTTCTCGTCATAACTTTCTTCTGTATTGTCCTGATTTACAGGAGTCTGTAATTGAATGGTATCGGGATTATCATTAACGTTAATCAGCTGTTGTTCAGCCCTTGGCCCGTTTATTCCCAGTTCTGCCAGCCACTGTTGAACACGGGGAAGCTCCGCCGCCGCTACAGTACCACAGATTAGCGTCAGGCATGCTGCGACAGGAATCACAATCTTAGAGAGATGAAAATTCCTTATTTTTCCTGAGGTATGCTCTGCCACTGCATTATTTACACATTGCCGAAAGCTATCGGGTGTGCGTGGGAATTCTTTTTCCAACTCTTCATGAAATGATCTCATAAGCGTTTTCCTCCTCTAAAATGGATTTCAGTAATTTACGTCCTCTGCTCATGCGGCTTTTCACAGTTCCTTCGCCTGTGCGCATGATTCGGGCAATCTCTTTTACGGAATAGCCTTCCAGATAATATAGTACAATGGTCAGCCTGTACTCCTTTTTCAAGCGCAGCAAAGCTTTATATAGCTCCGAATAGTCATCCGTCTCATATTCTGCTTCCGTCTCGTAGTCAGACATCGGTACTAATTTCTTCTGCTTTCTTAAGATATTGTAGCATTCGTTGATGAGTATTCTAGTGAGCCATGTTTTGGCATATTGCTCCTGTTTAAGAGTATGCAGTTTCGCAAAAGCTGTGGCTATAGCTTCCTGTACAGCGTCTTCGCAGTCAGCGTCATTTTGTAAGATTGACTTTGAAATATGATATAGGCTGTCCGTCGATTCAAGCACGATTTTTGCAAATTCATTTTTGTTCATACTGTTTTCTCCTCCTCTCTGCTAATTAGAGGAATCAAATGCAAAAAAGGTTGCAGATGAGGTTCAATATTTATCCAAATTTTAAGGGGTACCTCGTTATCGAGTCCCCCAAAAATGTAACACTATATATACCAGACCGGTATCTGTAATACATTTTCCCGGAGTGCGCCTACATCCGGGCAATTACATATCACTGCTCCCATGCCCCTTTCTTTTCCCGGAATTTGATCTAATATCGGAAATGCAGATGTCATGATTGCTTTGGCTTCTGCATTTTTCTTAATTTCTACCGGATACAGTATTCCGTTTTCTTCAATAATTAAGTCGATTTCTGCTTCCAATTCTCTTGTTTCCCCGTCTTCATTCACTTTTTTCTTGTCGCGTCCGCGGTAATATGACACGAAATGCCGGTAATCCAGCCCTTCATTAGAAAAAGATTTTAAAATTTCGGACACAACAAACGTTTCAAATACGGAGCCGCTCATTGCGCCGTAAGCCAGACTCTCCGCAGTTAACCATCTCGTAAGATAACACACAAGACCTGTATCCCTAAAATACAGTTTGGGAGATTTGATTGCACGTTTTAATATGTTGGAGGTGTATGGCTCTAATAAATGAATAATGCCCGACGCTTCTAAAATGGATATCCAGTTTTTCACAGTTCCTACGTCTTTCCCAATTTCAGATGCTATGTTGGAATAGTTTAATACTTCCCCGGTTCTTGCCGCAACTGCAATCATTAATTGCCTGAAAGCATTTAAATCCTGTACTGCAGCCAGTTCCCGAACATCTCTCTCGATATAGGTCTTCACATAGTCTGCATAAAACGCATTCCACTCTTTATCTTTGTCCTGAAGCTCCGGATACCCGCCCCTATGAATGACTTCCCAGATGTTTTCCGGTTTCTTCACGGATTTTCTTCGTTCTGCCACATATTCCATTGTCGGAAGAAAGTGAAGGTTAAAAGAATCGCCCATGCACTCACGCATAGATAAGCCTGAAAGTTCAACAATTCCTATTCTGCCGGATAAGGATTCGGATACATTTTGCATCAAATGAAAAGGTTGAGAACCGGACAGACAGAATAACCCCTTATCCTCACTTTCATCACATTTTATTTTGATGTACCGAAACAATTCTTTTGCTCTCTGTACCTCATCAATTGTCACAGGGGGAGAATTCAACTCCAAAAACATATTGCCTGACTCCCTGGCCTGTTGTTCCATAAAAGGATCATCCAATGACACGTATTTCCTGTCAGCAAATACTTTCTTTAATAGGGTTGATTTACCTACCTGACGTGCGCCGGTCACTAATATCGCTTTATATGTTTTTTCATACTTACGCAGTCTGCCTTCTAATGCTCTGAAAATATAATTCATATATGCGTCTCCTACATTTTNACTTATGGCAAATTTGGAATTAGATTCTAAATCTGCCATAAGTTTATCATAGTATGTGTAATTTTTCAAATTCTATTTGCGACAAAGCAATATTTTAAGATGTTTAACCTCGTTGATAATTGAATAGACTTTTACATCTCAGTTGTGATATACTTACATTACATCAATATAAATGCAGTTGTAGTCACAACATAGAAAGCAGGTGATTATATGGGTATGACAGATAGTCAATTCAAAGGTTTTGTTAGATTTGTTTTAGACGATATTAAAGAAGTACTTGAAAATATGGCAGACGGCAAAGAAAAAGAGAAGTTGCAGAAGGTAGCTGATAATTTGCAACAAACTCTTGAAGATTAACAAGTAAAATATATAACACAATATAAGGGTGTAAGGTATATAAATTATTAGGGCCTTACGCCTTTTTAATTGGTTAAACGTACATTGAAAAGTCAATCATGATATGAGACACAATCAGATGCGCCCATACCAGCNCACTTTATTTATAACAATATTTACGTGCACCTTGCTTATGTCTCTATGACGCGATATAATATCACAAAAAAAATTCTATTTGTGACATTGTAGTATTTTGGCTGTTTTAGTATACTATATATAAGGCAAAGTAGTTAGTTTATCATAGAAACTACGTTTTACCAAAAGATAATATAAGGCGGATATTATGAATGTAAAAAAATGTGAGTTAAAAGATGCGGGAATATTAGCAATATTAAATAAACAATTGATAGAAGATGAAAAAAGTGATAATNCCATGAATGTTGAGGAACTTGAAGAAAGAATGAAAAGTTTTTTAACAACCGATTATCAGGCATATTTTTTTGAAGTTGATGATAATATTGTCGGGTATGCTCTTGTGAAAACAACCTGTACGCCGCTGTATCTAAGACAATTTTTAATCGAAAGAAAGTATCGGAAAAAACATTACGGAACAGATGCTTTTCATTCGCTGATGAGACATCTTAGTGTAGATAATATCGATATAGAGGTTTTGCCATGGAATGAAGCAGGGAAATGCTTTTGGGAAAGTTGTGGTTTCAGGGAAATTAGCAGATACATGAGATATAGTGGATAAAATTTGTTTGAGCAAATTAATTGAAAAGGTGGTGATACTATGAATGGTGAGGTTGATAATATGACAGATAAGCAATTAAGATACATTAATAGACTAACAGTTTTTGTCAGAAAGCTGTTAAAACTTGTACCGCAAGAGAAAAGAGAAGAGTTAGAAAATGAATTTGACAGCATTCTTNTANNAGTAACAGAACCTAACGAAAAAAACTAAACATAACAATATCTTATGACTTTACACCTCCTAACGAAAAAAACTAAACATAACAATATCTTATGACTTTACACCTGTTCTTGTGCGATATATTTTATCTATAATATTTTTTAATAAAATATTCACATATCCCCCACCCCGCAAGGTTGAATTTATATAGTAAATCTGCTACAATATAGTTTGGTATTTTCTGTAAAAAGGAAATTAAGCTGCATTCTGGCATGTCTGGACTGAATAAACCGGCACGCGTGATTATGCACAGATGGGAGTAAAAATGGGCGTAGTACAGAAAATTTTTGGAACACATAGTGAAAGAGAGATAAAGCGTATTAACGCTTTAGTTGATCAGATTGAATCGCTCAGAGATTCAATGATGGCANTGAGCGATGAACAGTTAAAAGATAAGACCGGAGAATTTAAGAAGCGTTTAGAGGATGGNGAGACTCTGGACGATATACTTGTTGATGCGTATGCGGTAGTGAGGGAAGCGGCTAGGCGTGTACTTGGAACAGAGCATTATCATGTACAGCTTATTGGCGGCATTATTCTTCATCAGGGGCGCATAGCCGANATGAAAACNGGTGAAGGTAAGACACAGACATGTCTTTTGCCGGCATATCTGAATGCGTTGGAGGGAAAAGGCGTACATGTNGTTACTGTCAATGATTATCTGGCGAAGCGTGATGCTGANTGGATGGGACAGGTTCATGAGGCTCTGGGTCTGACGGTCGGAGTCGTATTAAACAGCATGAAACCGGAAGAACGCCGGGAAGCATATAAATGTGATATTACCTATGTTACTAACAATGAACTCGGCTTTGATTATCTGCGTGATAATATGGTCATATATAAAGAACAGTTGGTGCTCAGGGATTTACACTACGCAATTATTGATGAGGTTGACTCCGTTCTGATTGATGAGGCAAGAACCCCACTTATCATTTCAGGACAGAGCGGTAAATCAACTAAACTNTATGAGGCATGTGATATTCTTGCCAGACAGCTTACCCGTGGAGAGGATATGGAAGAGCTGTCAAAGATGGATGCCATTATGGGCGTGGAGCGTGAAGAGACAGGCGACTTNATTGTNAATGAGAAGGATAAAGTGGTCAATCTGACGCAGCAGGGCGTATCTAAAGTGGAGAGGTTCTTCCAGATAGAAAANCTTGCAGATCCTGAGAATATTGAAATCCAGCACAATATCATTTTGGCGCTGCGTGCNCATAATTTAATGTTCCGCGATCAGGATTATGTGGTAAAAGACGATCAGGTATTGATTGTNGATGAATTTACCGGACGTATTATGCCGGGGCGGCGTTATTCAGACGGTCTGCATCAGGCGATTGANGCTAAGGAGCATGTAAAGGTAAAAAGGGAGAGNAAGACGCTTGCAACGATTACTTTCCAGAATTTCTTTAATAAATTTGAAAAAAAAGCGGGCATGACAGGTACTGCCCTGACAGAGGAAAAGGAATTCCGNGATATCTACGGAATGGATGTTATAGAGATTCCNACGAATAAGCCTGTTGCCAGAACGGACAGGCAGGATTCTGTATATAAAACAAGGAAGGAAAAGTTAAACGCCATTGTAGAAGCAATCATAGAGGCACATTCAAAAGACCAGCCNGTGCTGGTTGGTACGATTACGATTGAAGCTTCGGAAGAGTTGAGCGCTCTTTTGAAAAAGAGGGGAATTGATCATAAAGTGCTGAATGCGAAGTTCCATGAGATGGAGGCTGAAATTGTAGCGGATGCAGGTATTCATGGCGCTGTTACGATTGCNACCAACATGGCGGGTCGTGGTACGGATATCAAACTGGATGATGAATCAAGAGCGGCNGGCGGACTTAAGATTATCGGTACGGAGAGGCATGAGTCGAGACGTATAGATAATCAGCTTCGAGGACGTTCCGGAAGACAGGGAGATCCCGGTGAATCGAGATTCTATATTTCTCTGGAAGATGATTTGATGAGACTTTTCGGTTCCGAGAGAATGATAGCTATGTTCAATGCGCTGGGCATCCCTGAGGGACAGGAGATAGAGCACGGTGCACTGACTAAAGCCATTGAATCTGCGCAGAAGAAGATAGAAAACAATAACTTCGGAATCAGAAAGAATCTGCTTGAATATGATCAGGTCATGAACGAGCAGAGAGAGATTATATATGAAGAGAGAAGACGTGTGCTCAATGGCGAAAGCATGCGGGACGCTATCTATAAGATGATTACGGATACCGTGGAAAACTGTATTGACATATGTATCGGAGACGACAGTGATTTTGAGGATTGGAATTTCGGCGAATTAAATTCTCTCCTGCTCCCGATAATACCTCTTCAGCCTTTAAATGCAGACAGGGTTCTGAAACCGAAGAAAAACAGCTTAAAGCAGCAGTTAAAAGAAGAGGCAGTCAAGCTGTACGAAAGCAAGGAGGCGGAATTCCCTGAGCCGGAGGCTATACGTGAAATAGAACGTGTTATTTTATTGAAGGTAATTGACAGGAAGTGGATGGACCATATAGACGATATGGACCAGCTGCGTCAGGGAGTCGGCTTACAGGCATACGGACAGAGAGACCCGCTTGTGGAGTATAAAATGAGCGGTTATGAGATGTTCGATGAAATGACCCAGAATATCAAAGAAGAAACCGTTCGTCTGTTATTCCGTGTCCGCATTGAGCAGAAAGTTGAAAGAGAGCAGGTAGCGAAGGTGACCGGAACGAATAAGGATGATTCCGCCCCGAAAGCGCCTGTTAAGCGTGCCGATTCTAAAGTATATCCTAACGATCCGTGTCCATGCGGTTCCGGAAAAAAATATAAACAGTGCTGCGGCAGGAACAAGGCATAAAATATTTTTAGTGCAGCGGCGTGCAAATACAAGCTAGGATTGATTATTGTCAGTGAATAAAGAAAGAAGGTGACGTTATTGGTAGAATTAGATAATATGAAGTTTGAGCTTCAGGGTTATGAAAGTCCATTAGCGGAAGTGAGGGATTCACTTTAACTTAGCATCTAAGGAGAAGAGAATCGAAGAACTGGATATGGAAATGCAGGAGCCGGGATTCTGGAATGATCCGGAGAAGTCCAACCAGAAGATGAAGGAATCTAAGAATCTGAAAGATATCGTGGATACAATGAAGGGCTTGGAGAGTCAGTATGAGGATATTATGACGCTCATTGAAATGGGATATGAGGACAATGATCCTGCTATCATTCCCGATATCAGTGAAGAACTGGAAGCATTCAAAGAAGCTTTTGAAACNATTAGAATCAATACCCTGCTTTCCGGTGAATATGATAAAAANAATGCGATTCTGCGATTGAATGCCGGAGCCGGCGGAACAGAGAGCTGCGATTGGTGCAGNATGTTGTANCGTATGTATACAAGATGGGCTGAAAGAAAAGGTTTTTCTTTGGAGGTGCTGGATTATCTGGATGGTGATGAAGCNGGGATTAAATCTGTTACTTTNCAGATTNACGGNGTAAATGCCTATGGGTATCTGAAATCCGAGAAGGGTGTACATCGGCTGGTNCGTATTTCACCTTTTAACGCACAGGGNAAACGCCAGACTTCCTTTGTTTCATTGGACGTTATGCCGGACATTGAAGAGGATTTGGATGTAGAGATAAAAGATGAGGATATCAGGGTAGACACCTACCGAAGCAGNGGNGCAGGCGGTCAGCATATAAACAAAACNTCATCTGCAATACGAATTACACATTTNCCGACCGGAATCGTGGTAACGTGTCAGAATGAGCGGAGCCAGCACATGAATAAAGATAAAGCAATGCAGATGCTGAAAGCAAAACTGTATATGCTTAAGCAGGAAGAAAACGCTGAAAAACTTTCTGATATCCGCGGAGATGTAAAGGAAATCGGATGGGGCAATCAGATACGCTCATATGTTATGCAGCCATATACAATGGTNAAAGATCANAGNACGAATGAAGAATNAGGCAATGTGGATGCGGTTATGGACGGAGCGATAGACCCTTNTATAAATGCATATTTGAAATGGAAAAGTGTCGGAAATTAATCCGACACTTGATTTTTTTTCATTAAGTCAAGAAAGAATTCTGTGTAAGTAGTATCAATNTATGGCGCAATCCAGAGAATTGCGATTCCACATGATAATAATCCGAGTAACAGTAGGGGTATGAAACTTACNGTCAGATAAAAGAGCCTTCCTTTGCTGCCTTTCATAAGCTGCCTGCTGGTAGATAATAATTTGCTGACAGAATATTCAGGAAAATCATGCAACAAATAAAATGCCTGAGAATAATTAAGAAAAATCATCACGGATACCACTAAATACAGAATCATGGACAGGCTGTAAAATAATGNAAGTATGGCATTTTCCGGATAAAGAAGCAGCATATAAGTCAAAATTGTTCGTGGAATCATGGAAATGTATATCCAAATGGAAAGATANAACTGAATCAATACAGCTTTATTTGGATACAGTTTAAATCCATAAAAAACATCGCCTAAAGTAACAGGTTTACCGCAGACTAATTTTAAATAAAAATATTTTTCGCCTGAAGTGAATAAACCCGCCAGAACAGAAATTACAAAGGAAATTACAAAATTTAAAATGATTCCATAAATTGTGTTCATATTTAGAAATATTGTCGAAAAAAAGGATACAAATAATATAATCAGATTAACAATGACGCAAGCGCCGATTGCTATTCCGTATTTCCCGAACAGATGCTCCTTAGCAAAAGCCTTTAATTCTTCTGAAGATTTAAATTTATATAGGTTATCCATAAAATGTACTCCAAATATTTTTTAACATGCTATATCAATATTCATTCCAAGATACTTGTTTGCGGCATCAGAAGATTTNATTTCCTTCTGNTAAGGGTTTTCCTCGTTATAATAACGAATCTGGGTGGAAGTGGTTCCGCCTGAAACATAGGTGCGGCCGCATTCCGGACAAACAGCGGTGTGAATAGCGACATTACATGANAGAACTTTGCCGTTGTTCTGGGCTGCTTTTTTATACGCATTGGAAACATGTTCCTGCTCATGGCTTCTAACCTTGGATGCTGCTGCATTAGGAGAAATATGGGTCGCTGANTTGAAAGAAACATTTTCGTCAGAGCCATCCTGATACTTGCGGCTGTTGCAGGTCTCGCACTCAGCCGGAGAGGACTCACGTCCCGCCTGCTTTTTGGTTGATTGACCGGGATTGCGGATTATATGCTGACCGCCATCTTCGCTATCCGTTTGTGTCGGTTGGGAACTGCCAACATAGCCTTCATAGGAAGCAGAAGGATATAAACCATATGAATTTGTCAAAGGATTGATTCCGTTTACCATATATTACTCCTTTCCGAGAGAAAAACTAATCAGTATAGCCACTGTTTTCTAACATTTCTTCTATCATTTCATCCAGAGTCTGACCGTATTGCTCTTTATACATCTGGTTGACCTGTGCTCTGACATCATCATTGGTGTAATACAGAGTGACACAGCTGGTTATCAGCAGTACATTTGAAACTAAACCGATTGTTGCACATATAATACCGGTTCGTGCCTTGTTGAGCATTTTCTGCATTCTGCCTTTGGAAAGAAGGGCAAGCACGATTGCAATGCTTCCTGTGATAAAAGCAGGATAAATCGTAAATGAAAAACACGAAATAATAGAAATAATGCCGAGAACCATAGAGGCATTGGCTAATTTNCTGCCGGGCTCCGAAACATTCACCGGGTAGGCATAACGTCCATAGTTAGGATTGTAGCCAGTGTTATTATAGTTGTAGCCATTATTGTTGTTATTATAGTTATAATTATTGTTGGCATAATTATTATAGTTGCTATTATAGCCACTGTTACCATAACTATCGTTATTGTATCCNGTGTTTGCGCCCTGTATNGNATTTCCATAATATGGATTGCCGTTATTATTGGTATGTTGGTTACCATTCTGATAAGTAGGAGCAGAGTTGTTTTGATAAGGATATCTGCCCTCGTTNCCGTATGGCTGTTGAACCTGATACGGAGATTGAGCGCTGTTTCCGTATGGCTGCTGAACCTGATACGGAGATTGAGCGCTGTTNCCNTATGGCTGCTGAGCTTGATATGGGGACTGTGCACTGCTATCATATGACGTCNGTCCCTGCACCTGTTCTGAAACACTGTTTATATTCTGTGCAGTATCTTCTGCCGGCGGATTGTATTGAGTACCGTCATTGGTAGTATTTATATTATTCTGATTATTATCCGTTTCCGGTACTGTGTTCTGCTTAAAGTCCATAAATTATTCTCCTGCATTAGACATGCAAATTTTGTAGTTGTTTGTCCGGATCAGGCTGCCGAGCCTGAGCTTATTATATCATGGCTGCATTAGAAAATCCAGATTAATTAGTATATTAATTTCAAACGTTGCATCTGAACGAAAATTTATGTATAATGTAATAGTTGTCATAGTTCGGACATGCTGTTACGGCTATGGTACAGCTACAAGAAAACGTCAGGGAGTTATAACGCATGGATATTATTTTAAAGCTGAAAGAAGAATTAAAAGTAGAAAAATGGCAGGTAGAAGCTGCCGTAAAACTGATTGATGAGGGAAACACGATTACTTTTATATCCAGATACCGTAAGGAAGCAACCGGAGCATTGAATGATGAGGTGCTGCGTAATCTCTACGAGAGACTTACATATCTGCGGAATCTTGAGGAAAAGAAGGAACAGGTTATCAAGAGTATTGAGGAACAGGGTAAACTGACGGAAGAACTTAAGGAAAAAATCATTGCGGCTGAGACAATGGTTGTTGTAGATGACCTGTATCGCCCTTATCGAAAAAAAAAAAAAACAAGGGCCAGTGTAGCGAAGGAAAAGGGACTTGACGGTCTGGCGGATTATATCATGGCTCAGGAAGCTGCTGCACCGATTGAAGAAGAGGCAGCAAAATATCTTCGCGAGGATGAAGACGAGGCTAAGTCTGTGAAGAGCGTCGAAGATGCAATTCAGGGCGCAAAGGATATTATTGCGGAAATGATTTCCGACGAGGCGGATTATCGAATATACATCAGAAATATTACTATGGA
>JAAUZS010000043.1 GCA_014804495.1 Lachnospiraceae bacterium | reverse complement strand
AGCGCCTGAATTGCAAAGCTCATATCCATAATTTCCGCCGGATGTCCGTCTCCTGCTGCCAGATTCACAAGACGGCCTTCTGCCAGAACGAAAATCCACTGTCCGGTAGGAAGTTTGTATCCCATAATATTTTTTCTCTGTTCTCTCGTTTCTACCGCATTTTTCTTAAGCCATGCCATGTCAATTTCACAGTCGAAGTGTCCTGCGTTGCAAAGAATAGCTCCTTCTTTCATAACAGCAAAATCTTCTTTATCTATAACTCCGTCACAGCCTGTTACGGTAACAAAGAAATCACCGACTTTAGCCGCTTCATTCATTGGCATTACGTCAAATCCATCCATAACAGCCTCGATTGCCTTAATAGGGTCAATTTCCGTGACAATGACTCTTGCGCCAAGCCCTTTAGCCCGCATAGCCGTTCCTTTACCACACCAGCCATATCCTGCTACTACGACAATCTTGCCGGCCACAATCAGGTTGGTTGTCCTATTGATTCCATCCCATACAGACTGTCCAGTACCATATCTGTTATCAAAAAGATGCTTGCAGTCCGCATTATTTACGCGAACCATCGGGAATTTCAACTCTCCGGCCTTATTCATCGCCTCTAGACGAATGATTCCGGTCGTGGTTTCTTCGCAGCCACCGATTATGTTCGGAATAAGCTGTGGCATCTCCTTATGCACCATATTTACCAAGTCGCCGCCATCATCAATGATGATATTCGGACCTATCTCCAGTACGCTGCGGATATGCCTTTCATACTCCTCAGGTGTTGCATTATACCATGCATGTACTTCCAACCCTGACGCAACTAATGCCGCCGCCACATCATCCTGTGTAGACAACGGATTGGAACCTGTCACATACATTTCTGCACCGCCTGCTTTAAGTACCAGACACAGATAAGCGGTTTTTGCTTCCAGATGTACGGAAAGCGCCACTTTTTTCCCTGCAAAGGGTTTTGATTCGGAAAATTCTTCCTCCAAGGTACGGAGCAGGTCACAGTTCCTCTTCACCCACTCGATTTTTTGCTTGCCTGATTCGGCCAAGTTAATGTCTCTGATTTCACTACCCATGATAGTCTCCTCCTTATAAAATAGTCATTAAGCCAGCCGAATTTTTATTATAGTGATGGTCGTCTGTCCTATCATCACTTTTTGTAATATTTCCTATATTGATATTGTATAAAAAAAAAGGAATTTTTACCAGTGTTTTTTATGGATTTCTTTTATATCCTTTTAAAATATCATCTGCATCCGCCGCAATTCCCACAGTCACCGCCACATGACGGCTTTCCGTTTTTCCTGTTACGCACTATGCCCCTAATCGCCATCACGGTAGCTGCTGCTATAATAACAAGCACTACTATTGTACTCATATGCTCCTCCATTACCATTTATCATTTTCCGTTTGGCTTCCCTTCAAGATTCCTTCTCCGATTCCAATAATCAAAAAGACAAACGGTGTGTTCAGTACCTGCTGAAAGCTCACAATATTATGTACCATATAAGCCCAGATGCTTACCGCATACAAATATAAAACAGTCTTTTCCGGCGCCTTCTTTAAGAACCGTATAAATGCAGAAACAAAAAATCCAACATAGAAGATAACTCCCAAGGCTCCCAGATTTACCAATATCGTGATCCATTCATTATGCGCATTTGTCAATCGGGAATCACCGAATGCCATATAGATGCGTTCTGTCAATTCCGGAATCTCATATATATATTCTGCAAAACAGTCAGGACCTACACCTACAAGCTTCTGTAACGGAGTCATATTCCTATATGCCAGCAAGCCGCATATCCACGTAATGCCTCTGGAATTTCCCCATTTATCATTAAATAGAAAGGCCTGTTTATCAGCAAGTCCTGCTATGCCTCCCGAAATACATGTATTGACTATTGTGAGGAAAATGTATGCTAATAAAATCATGGCAATCATGACCATGGCGCATCGGCGCAGGATACTGTATCTGGATATCATACATCCCTTGTGTTCTGCCAAATAATGAAACAAAATATATAGCACAAAAATAACCGCACCTATGTATAAAGTCAATCCTGTATCAGTAAATATACTTCCCAGTTTATCTTCGTAATTCATGGTAAATCCCGGCAGATACCGTAACAGTCTGGCTATCTGACCGGATATCGCAAACAACCCACATATCTCCAAAAAACGGTACATTTTCTGATTTTCCCGAAATGAAAGATAAAACAATAAAGCAAAAATACCTATCAGCGCAAGATATGCGCTCCTGCTTCCCTGCGTCATTCCGGAAACAAAGCATATAACTACAAATACCCCTGCCGCAAATCTCTGCCAGCCATCCCTGCTATTCCAGTAAAACATAATTCCAAGCGGAGCGAAAACTGACCAGTATCCGCAAAACCAGTTAATATTTCCAAGCGTAGAAATAAACTCCGGCGCCTTTACAGGAATTGGAATTGGATATATAGAATATCTGTTAAGAATACCAAGTAAAAACACCAGCCCGGAGCTGCCAAGTACCAAATACAGCATATCATTATCCCATCGAAAATACCCTGAAAACATAAAATATATGAGAACGAATAAAAGCTGGCTTACCATTCCCATATACCATCCATCCGCTCCCCAAAAAGCTTCACTTCGAAAATCCGTAAGCAGATATGATATAAGAACTGTCAACAGATATCCATACGCAAACAGATCTGTAATCGACGTTCTCCGGCAATTCTTCAAAATCGATTTCTTTTTATTTCCTTGTGTCTTTCTGCTGCACAAAAAAATAATCAGTATAAAAGGTACTATAATCCCAATTACTAATATGCTTATTCTACGGAAAAAAAAGTATTTAACGGCCCCGATTTCCCTATAGCCATCTTTCATATAAAAGGGATATACTGCCACAAGTATAATAAAATATATTTTTAAAAAGTAATTTCCTGTCTGACCGGCGAGCTTCAGCATACGCTCTTTCCAATTACATACACTATTTCTTTGTTCATTGTCTTTTTTTACTTTTTCCATGAATATATCCCTCGCATACTCAATGCTTCCGATATCATATATCCTTCTGGAATTATTATAAAATGTGTATCCCATTTCGTCAAACCGAATAAATTCATGTCTGTGTCTGACGGCAATAATCACTTTCCTTTAATAGCTGATATATAACGATTAATGCCAGAGGCCCTTCAATAATTCCTGCAACTCCAAACAGCTTAATCCCCGCATAAATCCCAAGCATCATCAGCACCGGTGCAATCCCAAGTTTTTCCCCTATTAGCTTCGGCTCCAAGAATTCACGAATAAAAATACATGCGATATAAAGCGCCAGACAAACTGCCGCCGCCACATAATATCCATTTAACAGCTGCCATATGGCTATCGGCACTAAAACAATTCCTGTACCGATAAAAGGCAGTACATCCAGACATCCCGCAAGAATTCCGCAGAAAATGCTTCCGGAGATTCCCGCAGCCCACAAAACAGAACTGCATATCACAATGATAACCAGCATTATAACTCCCTGTGCTTTAATAAATGTAATAATATAGTCCAGAACACCTTCTACTGTTTTCCATATGAAAGATGTGTCCTCTGACGTTTTAAGCCATTCAATAAAAGAATTATAGTCTTTTTCCATTAAAACTGCTGCAATTAAGGTAATAAAAAGAAACGCCACGATACCAAACAATCCCTTAAAGCATGTATAAGATGACGATATCACCCTCGGAATTACCTGTACCTGGACATTTTCCATTATTACAGTCATTTTTTCTACGAAAAAACTCTCTATTTCATATCCATTCCAGCCAAATTTACCATCCAGACTATAGCAGCACTGGTGAAGAAAAATCTGTATTTTATCACATGCCTCTTCGACAAAATCCGTAAGTCCGTCCAACTGTCCGNTGCTATTGTACCCAAGCACCCNGAAGATTACAGATATAAATGATAAAATAAGAAGCAGCACTCCAACCGCAATAAACTTCTTCTTCATCGGAATTCTTTTCTGAATGTGCTGCAGCATGGGATAAAATAATGTAATCAAAATGAACGCAATAAAAAAAGGGGCAATCAGCGGGAAAATAAAGCGAAAAAAAAGATAAACCAGTAAGGTTACCGCTCCGAACCTGACCAGTTTATTCTTTTCAAATATGGTGCAATATAGCTCTTTGTTCCAGTCGTTCATATATCCTCCTATATACACTACTGGTATCAAATTGNGAAATGTTATTGGTATAGCGTTTCGCAAGTACGTAATACACTGTTTGTATTAGTATGAGAGATATATGAAAAATTATAACTTNATTTTTACTATATTTTTAAATTTTAAACCNGTATCCTACACCCCAGATAGTTTCAATATACTGCGGTTTAGTAGTATCGAATTCTATTTTCTCCCGAATTTTCTTAATATGCACTGTCACGGTCGCAATATCCCCTATAGAATCCATATCCCATATTTCCCGGAAAAGNTCCTCTTTCGTNTANACATGATTGGGNTTCTCNGCTAAAAAGGTTAGAAGNTCAAATTCCTTAGTCGTAAAAATTTTTTCCTCACCATTCAGATATACTCTTCTTGCCGTTTTATCTATTTTCAAACCCCTGATTTCNACCATATCATTAATCTTCTGAGTACTTCCTACCAATCTGTCATACCGTGACATATGCGCCTTGACTCTCGCCACCAGTTCGGAAGGACTGAAGGGNTTGGTCATATAGTCGTCAGCTCCCAATCCCAGTCCTCTGATTTTATCAATGTCATCTTTTTTAGCAGATACCATTATAATAGGTATATTTTTTTCTTCCCTGATGTTCTTACAAACTTCAAATCCATCCATGCCCGGCAGCATAAGGTCCAGAATAATTAAGTCAAAGTCTTCCGACAACGCTTTCGCAAGCCCGGCATCTCCCGTATTCTCAATTATTACTTCAAAATCGCTGAGTTCCAGATAATCTTTCTCCAAATCCGCGATTGCTTCCTCATCTTCGATAATCAAAATTCTGCTCATATTATNCTNTACCCCTTTCTTCTTATTTATTGTTCCGGCGCCTTATATTTTCTGATTACAAAATGCAGGCACGTTCCTTCCATCTCTTTACTGGTAGCCCATATATAGCCGCCATGGTCTTCAATNATTTTTTTGACAATTGAAAGCCCTATACCGCTGCCTCCCTGCGATGAATTTCTGGAAGCGTCCGTCCGATAGAAGCGCTCGAAAATATTCGGTAANTCNTTTGCTGAAATNCCNTTNCCATTATCTTCTATCTCNACNCGTATNGAATCCACTTCATCCAGAATACGGATATCAATCACACCTTTTTCCGTACCCAAATATTTTACGCTGTTACTGATAATATTATTGATGACCCGCTTCANCTGCTCNGGGTCGGCGATTATCTGCGTGTCNGGNGATACCAGGTCTTCATAGTTCAACTGAATATTNTTTGACTCTAAATCCAACCCGACCTCTTCNACACAGTCTCCAAAATACTCCGCTACGTTGATNCGGTGGAAATCATAAGGAATTCTGTTGTTGTCTATACCTGAATAAATGGTAAGCTCNTTAATCAGTCTGTCCATATCATTTGCCTTATTGTATATGGTCTTGATATACTTATCCATCTTTTCNGGCGTATCGGCCACGCCGTCCATGATACCNTCCACATATCCTTTAACGGCNGTAATCGGAGTCTTCAAATCATGGGAAATATTGCTTATAAGTTCCCTGTTCTGCTTTTCCTGCTCGAATTTCTCATCTGTAGACTCTTTCAGCCGGAGTCTCATGTCTTCATAATTCCTGTACAGTTCTCCTATTTCACCTTTTCCGTTACTCTCAAGACGATATTCCAGATTTCCTTCCGCTATATTCTGCATTGCNGTATTCAACTGATTTACCGGTGTAAATACACCNTTCTGCAGCCACTGAGTCAAAAACATACTGGTAAAAATCAAAATCAGGACAAACGCCAATATCATGTCCACCAGCATTTTTTGTGATATCAGAGTGCTTACCCTTGTTATGATAAAAAAACTGCCCTCAACACCGTCAGAAAATGTAAANTCCAGCTGTTTTACCAGCTTCCTCATATCATGATAATAATAACCTCTTGCCATATCCGGAATATCACTTCCGTANTCAGGCAGTTTNGCAAAAATCTTCTCAGCTGCCTCATCATTTCCGGTGTAATAAATTTCCCCGTTTTTCCTAACGAGAATGTAGGAAGACATACTCGCCAGNTTCCTGTTCATTTCCGTAAGATACNCGGTATCCTCAATTCTGGAAGAATCTTCTCTAATCTGTTCTTTCACATCCAGAATGACTTCTTCCGTCATCTTATTATAGTTTTCCAATGTATAAGCAAAAGAAGTATAATTCTGCCCGGAAGCCTCGAACTCCGGTCCTGAATTCGCCATATAAACNCCAATTCCCATAAAAGCAACCGCTGTCAGTAAAAGCGGTACTACAATAATAAAAATTGAAGTAATGAGCAACCGGGTCTTGAATTTCAAGCAAATTCCTCCTNTCTTTTTTGCAACCCAGACAACGCTTGGGTTTTCGCAAGCTACTGAGTCTGCGTTTATTATATCACGTCTATCACGCAATAAAAATAAACCAACTCATAAATCTTATTAAAAATTTGTAAAATTTATTTTGCACCGCAATTCTAATTTAAATGATTTACTTTTAACACTTCTATGATTATAATAAGATTATAAAAAAATAAATAAAAGGAGAGAGTCATTATGAAATTTGTATGTCAGGTATGTGGTTATGTTCACGAAGGAGATTCTGCACCGGACAAGTGTCCTCAGTGCAACGCACCGGCTTCCAAGTTTACGGCACAGGGAGAAGACAGAACATGGGCTGCTGAGCATGTNGTAGGCGTAGCTCAGGGTGCAAGCGAAGATATCATGGCTGATTTACGTGCAAACTTTACCGGTGAATGTACAGAAGTAGGTATGTATCTCGCTATGGCAAGAGTTGCTCATAGAGAAGGATATCCGGAAATCGGTCTGTATTGGGAAAAAGCCGCTTACGAAGAAGCAGAGCATGCTGCTAAATTTGCAGAGCTGCTTGGCGAAGTAGTAACTGATTCTACCAAGAAAAACCTGGAAATGAGAGTAGAAGCTGAAAACGGCGCTACAGCAGGAAAGTTTGACCTTGCTAAACGTGCTAAAGCTGCTAATCTGGATGCAATCCATGACACAGTTCATGAGATGGCAAGAGATGAGGCCAGACACGGTAAGGCATTTGAGGGTCTGCTGAAGAGATACTTTAGCTAAAAAATATTTAACAATTAACGATTAAGAAAAAAGGAGGATATAGCTATGAAGAAATATTTTTGCAATCCATGTGGTTACACCTACGATCCTGAAAAAGGAGATCCGGAACACGGAATCGCTCCGGGCACAGCATTTGAGGATCTTCCGGACGACTGGTGCTGCCCGCTTTGCGGCGTAACCAAAGATATGTTCCAGCCATGCATTGATAATTACAACTAAATAGTACATTACAAGGGAACAAATCAGAAATGGTTTGTTCTCTTTTTTGTTTCTTGCATATACTTCCAAAAAAATTAATGCCAAAAGATTTGAATATGTAGTATACTAATCGCTTAGCGGCGAAAAACCGTAATACACAAAGAACGGTAAATATATCATGATTAATTCACCCGATTCAACCTTCGGGTGAATTATTGTGTAAAATTCTCTTGTTACGTTATTGAGGCAGCCGTTCCATTATACTAAAATAAGGATAATACAACTTAACATAGTTACGCTTATTACACAGGAAATAGAAGGAGACGGTAACGTATATGAAACCAATATACAGCGGAAAAGTAAGAGAGATTTATGACATTTCAGACAAACACTTGGTAATTGTAACTACGGACAGAATATCCGCATTTGACCATATTTTGCCTGTGCTGATAAAAAACAAGGGGATAGTTTTAAACAAATTATCCAACTTTTGGTTTAATAAGACCAGCGGTATCGTATCAAATCACATTATTGATGACAAGGTTGAAAATATGCCCGCATTTTTCCACGATGATTTTTTCAGGGAACGCACAGTAATGGTTGAAAAACTAAATATGCTTCCTTTTGAATTTGTAGTACGCGGTTATATGTATGGAAGTATGTGGAAAGCATACGAAAACGGTGAGCATTTCTGCGGTAATATGTTGCCTGAAAACTGCAAACTGGCTCAAAAGCTGGAACCGCCGATTCTCACACCTGCGCTAAAGCACGATATCGGACATGATGAATATGTAAGCATGGAGGAAGTTGAATCCAGAATAGGCACTGAGCTGACAAGGCAAATTACGGAAATTTGTTTCAGGCTTTATGAAGAATGCAGCGAATATGCCCTTTCCAAAGGCTTGATCATTGCTGATGCTAAGTTTGAATTTGGCCGGAATGTAAAAGGAGAGCTGGTTCTGGCTGATGAAATATTCACACCGGATTCAAGCAGATATTGGGATGCTGACAGTTACAAAGTTGGCGTATCACCGGCTTCATTTGATAAACAATTCTTGCGCGACTGGCTGCTGAACAATAAAGTAAATGGCGAGTTTCAATTTGACAAAGTGCCGGAAAATGTATTGATTCAGACGGAAAAATTGTATAATGAATGCTTAAACAGACTTATTTGAGCCTGCTTTGCGTGACAACGTATTTTAACTGTTGTAAAGTCATATTGCATCTCCATGTTTTATATAATTGCCCCTATATGTTTTATTAATTGGCAAAAATCAGTCCGGCTGCTGTCCGTCATGAGCCTTCCATTGACAGTCCATTATCTGCATATTTGAGAATANCGCCTTAAATGAAGAATCTTCGGGCGAACAGGCATAAACGCCAAACCGGATTTTTCCTTTTCCCTTATGCATGTGACAAATACGCATTTGGCTAAATGTTATTCCGTCTATAGAGCATTCAATACAATAATCGTCCTCCCTACGGCTGAACCGATACCACATTGATTTTACCGAAGCATCTATAACCGTTGTTGCCCANTCAGAATAACCGTTATTTGTTACTACACTCCCCAGATGTTGATAGTTATCATTTTCATATTCAATAGAGCCTTTCAGCCAGTTTTCACTATCCAGATACATTACGATACCGCACTGGTCAAATCTGTGGTGACTTTCATCAAATTCTGTCTTGACCACAAAACTGAAATATTCTTCTTCAGTTTCCATTTGCAGGACAGGAGCATTATCATTTTGAAAATGGTAATATGTTCTCTGCCATAAATCTGTGTGGGGCTTGGTGGTTATTTCAATTCGGTCACTTTCTATTTTGTAATCTTGAGGTTCCCTTGTCCATTTAAACTCTTTTATGTCCATAGCTAATTCCTCCGCTAATTATATTGTGTCATTAACAAAATTAATTCTACCATAACCGCATATGGAATTCCATTAAGAATTTTGTTCCAGTATGATTATACTTATTTTTTCCACTGGTGCATTTGACGTTTATGGTGTAAATTAGAATCATATAGACATGCACAAATATAGAAAGAGGTGGTATACATGAATATAGAAATGATAAAAAGTTTATGTGGATTCAGTCGTGTGTTAAATCCCAATGCCCATGCAGAATAGCAGTTATATAGAAATCTGTATGGGCTGACAATACTATATATCTGCTGTTTCTGCGCTTGTTTATTAATTTAATAGATAAGGAGCGGGAAGAGATGAAGTATAAGAATGCAGCAGAAATTTTACCTCCCGGATTACTGCGGGAGATTCAATATTATATCGAAGGGGAACTTTTATATATTCCCAAGACTGAATCCAAACAGAAGTGGGGTGCAGTCAGCGGGTCAAAGAAGTTCTATTCGGAAAGAAACAGTCGGATAAAGGAATTATTTTACGGCGGAATGTCGGTTGAAGAACTCGCAAAAAAATTCGGATTATCCGGCAGTACAATTAAAAAAATAATTTATCAGAAAAAATAGAATCAGAGGAATCTCCCGGAACATTAAGTACAATGAATTCGGGAGATTTATTTTTATAATAAGTATAATTATCAAAAACTACTATAGTTATTTTATCGACTCGATATATTTCTTTATGTATTATATAGTTTACTTGTCAGTATAGGAATAATTTATAATTGCAGGTGGTGAGAAAGCCAATGACAGTAAACGAGATAAAAAAGTATAGAAAAAAAGATGCGTATTCCTATAGCTTAGGGTCTTTTCCGACATTTGAACTATTACTAAATAAGCCGGAAATGGCAGAAATGATTTTGGTTCATTCGGATGCAAATGCAGAGCTCCATGAAAAATTAAAACAGGAATGCGAAAAAGCGGATGTAAAAATAGTTTATAGTGACAAACCTGTAGAAAAAATACGTGATAAAGATAACTGTATGATTATTGGCGTTTTTAAAAAATATCATTATAAACTGGAGCACAATGTTAATCACGTGGTATTAGTAAATCCAAGTGATATGGGGAATCTTGGGACGATCATCAGAAGCTGCGTGGGGTTTGGTATTACAAATTTAGCTTTGATCGAGCCTGCGGTTGATATTTTTCATCCTAAGGTAATCCGGGCATCAATGGGCGCATTCTTTCGAGTAAAATTCGAATATTTTTCCTGTTTTGAGCAGTATAATCAGGAATATGGAAACGAACGGGAGAGCTATCCTTTTATGTTAAACGGAAAGTATAGGCTTGAAACTTTAAAACATCCGAAAAACAAACCGTTTGCCCTAATCTTTGGAAATGAAGCAAGCGGGTTGGAGGCAAGCTATTTAAATATTGGAAAGAGTGTGGTGATTTCACATACACACGATATCGATTCGTTAAATTTGTCATTGGCAACAGGAATCGGTATTTATGAATTTTGCAAAGATACCGCGAAAAGTGCGGGTGGTAAAGCGTAAAGCTTCGATTGATATTGCATTTTTCGTTAAAAATAATGATTGAAATCATTATACATATTGCGATTCTGCACTTACAGATGTATTTTATTTTTAATGCGCAGACTTGCTTCCAAGTGCATGATCCAATGTCTTGAAAGCGGCATTTGAATTAACCCACGAATGTCTTTATTACACCAATAATCAATCAGCCAGATTGCATTTTCATCTGTGCTTACAACATTCAACGATTTTAAGTACTCTTTTCTTTCTTCTGATACTTTCTTTTTCAAATCGTCAAAAAATAAGCTTCTGAGTATCTTCTCAGTGCTTTCCTTTACTTCAAAAATATATGAATATAGATCCTTCAGATTAAGCTGCTTTGAAAAATCTGCAATCTGTTGCTTTACAAGTTCATTTCCTGTTGTTATTATAGGCGAATTGATACGCTCTTGATAATTGCCCGCAAAGAATACCTGTTCATCTTCGGCTATTAATACATGCGCAACTATATCTTCAATACGGAAAATATGCCACATTGAATAAGCAATCGTTTTGCTATGATAGCCGTCTGCATTTATAAAAGGTATTGCATCAAATTCTTCTCTGCTTAATTCATCATTGAATGATGCAAAGACCTGTATTAGCTGATTCCGTAAATTGAACAAAGTAGCAATACCCGCTTCATAGGTATCTTTCCTCTTAATTTGCGATTGCATTGTTTTATTAAGTTCAGACCATTCCTTATTCATAACAATTACCTCCGGCTGACTTTAGTATAACACAAATGGCATGGTCTGTGTGAGATAATCATTGATTTATAATATGAACCCGTTTAATTCAAAATTGTATTACTTCCATAAATATACTATAATTACAACAATAGAATAATAATTTGAAAGGAAGAAATATATGTTCTGGGATAAAGTATCTGGATTATATGATTTTTTTGAAACCGCATACAATGGTAAAGTGTATCGGAATTTGGGTAAAAAGGTAGCTGAAGAAATCGAGCAGAATGATATTGTGCTCGAGTGTGCCTGCGGTACGGGTGCTATCAGCAAATATATTGCTCCTAAATGCAAACAGTTAATTACAACGGATTTTTCTGAAGGGATGTTAAAACAAACTGCTAAAAACTGTCGGCAGTATGACAATATTAAATTAAGACGTGCAGATATGACACAGATAAAATGCCGTGACAACAGATTTGACAAGGTCGTCGCAGGAAATGTGATACATTTATTAGAAGACCCTTATGCTGCAATAAAAGAATTAGTAAGGGTATGTAAAACAGGCGGCCAAATCATTATTCCTACATATATTAATGCTTCTGACGGAGTTAATCAAAAGGCGGTTCGTTTGCTTGAATTGGCAGGAGCGAATTTTAAGCGGCAATTTGATATCAATTCATATAAAAAGTTCTTTGAAGATGCAGGATATAAAAATGTTGACTATTATATTGTTGACGGAAGAATGCCCTGTGCTATAGCAATTATCACTAAGCAATAAGAAAAAGAAATGAGCAGATAAATCACATCTTTTATAGTGGTAAACTGCTCTTTTTTGTGCTAGACTTAATTCATATAATAACGCCGCAGGGAGGAAATCAAATGAAACTGGCAGTTCTGGAACGAAACAGCGCAGGTACGGATATTGATATATCTGCACTCGAAAAATTCGGAGAGGTTACATATTATCCTAATACATCTGCCGAGAATACAGCAGAAAGAGTAAAGGATCTTGATATTGTCATTGCCAATAAAGCCCCGTTAAACGAAAGCACTTTAAAAGACGCTCCAAACGTAAAGCTTATCTGCCTGTTTGCAACGGGATATGATAACGTGGATTTAGAGTATTGTAAATCCAGAGGCATCAAGGTTGCCAATGTCGTTAATTACTGCTCATCAGCAGTCGCACAGCATACTCTACTGCTTGCACTTGCGCTGTCAGAAAAATTGGCACATTATGACGATTATGTAAAGTCAGGAGCTTACAGCGCACAAACGTTTTTTTCCAATTTTGACAGAACCTTTAATGAACTGGAAGGAAAAACATGGGGCATTGTCGGTATGGGCAATATCGGACATAGGGTGGCTTCTATAGCTAAGGCTTTCGGATGTCGCATCATTTTTTATTCTGCTTCCGGAAAAAGCACCTGTACGGAATATGAAAGGGTTGATTTTGATACGCTGCTCAAAGAATCTGATATTTTATCCCTCCACTGTCCGCTCAGCGACAGGACGCGGAATCTTATTAATAAGGATGCTTTTGATAAAATGAAAAAAACGGCAATCCTGATTAACGTTGCAAGAGGACCTGTCGTAAATACACAGGATTTATATCAGGCTCTGACGGAAGAGAAGATTGCTGCTGCCGGTTTGGATGTTCTGGAAAAAGAACCAATGGAGCATTCTAATCCTTTGAGCCAGATTAAGGACAGCACTAAGCTGATCATTACTCCGCATATGTCATGGGCAAGCATAGAGTCCAGAACCCGGCTGATAGAAGAAGTTGTTAAGAACATTGAGGCGTTCCTGAACGGAGAGAACAGGAATGTTGTAAACTTATAAAAAGATGAGTGCCAATGCACTCGGCTACAAGAATTGCTTCGTAATTCTTATTAAAATCTAGGAGGATTATTTATGGGAATCGTAATTAAAAATGCACTGGTAATCGTACCACAGGGAGAAAAAGATGTCATTAAGGAAACAAGTATTTATATAGAAAAAGACCGGATTACCGGAATCGATCAGATGCCTTCCGGCTTTACAGAAGACAAGGCAATCGACGGGACTGACAAACTGGTTATTCCCGGATTGATTAACTGTCATACACATTCTTACATGTCTTTCATGAGAAATGTTGCAGATGACCTGTCTTTTATGGATTGGCTCTTTGGCACTATAGACCCGATTGAGCAGAAAATGACTGATGAAGATACATACTGGGGCGCTAATCTGGCTATAATCGAAATGATGAAAAGCGGAACTACCTGCTTTAACGATATGCAGATGAATATTCACCAGACTACACGTGCCGTCAAGGAGTCCGGTATGCGCGCAGTAATCTGCCGCGGTCTGGTCGGCAACGGTAATGATGAAGGCGGACAAATGAGACTGCGTCAGGCATATGAGGAACGCGACGCTGCAAAAGACTGCGACAGACTGACCTTTATGCTGGGTCCCCACGCCCCTTATACCTGTGACGATGAATTCTTAAAAATTGTTTCAGGCGAAGCCAAAAAGAACGGCATGAGAATACATGTCCACTTGTCTGAGAGTGTCAGCGAAATCGAGCAGATTCAGGAAAAATACGGCTGTACCCCCATCGAATTAGCAGAGAAAACGGGAATTTTTGATGTTCCCGCGATTGCAGCGCATTGCGTTCAGGTAACGGACAAAGACATCGACATTTTGAAGGCGCATAATGTCAGCGTTGTCACCAATCCTGCAAGTAATATGAAGCTGGGTAACGGTTTCGCACCTATTGCAAAAATGCTGGATAAAGGCGTAAATGTCTGTCTCGGCACAGATGGCGCAGCAAGCAACAACTGCCTGAATATGTTCCACGAGCTTAGCCTGCTTACACTTATTCACAAGGGAACCGGTAAAACTCCTCAGTGCATAAGCGCAAAAGAAGGCTTCCGCATTGCAACAATAAACGGCGCAAAAGCATTAGGGTTAGAAAAAGAAATCGGTTCTATAGAAGTGGGCAAAAAAGCAGATTTGGCTATTCTGGATTTGAATAACCCATCTCTCACTCCAAGAAATAACCTGATTGCAGGGCTTTCCTATTCTGCAAACGGTTCCGAGGTGGATACCGTTATCATTGACGGTCAGATTACAATGGAACACCGTAAGCTGCTGACGATAGATGAGGAGTTGGTTTATAAGAAAATAAATGGAATTATATCAAGGATGGAGTTGGATAAGAAGGTTTACTAAAACTGCCGTAAAACCTTCCAAGTTCTTTTTAAAGTGACCATCAACGGATGCTTTATACCGTTTTTCACTAATGCCATATATCCTTCTTTAAAGGATACTAAATAATTATGCAGTCCCGCGTTGCTGGTTCCTCCATAAAACATGGAAACCAGTACAGTCGGGATATAGGCAAGTTTATTCTCATTATCTTTTAAAAATCGTACCATAAAATCATAGTCTGCTGCGCAACGCAAAGATATATCATATTGACCGTATTTTTCATATACTTCCCGTTTTAAAAAAAGTGCAGGATGCCCGGGCATCCATCCCTGCGCAATATTTCCATCTCCCATATGCCAGCTGCGTACCACTTTATCACCATCTACATATACTAAATCAGAGTGTGCGCCAATGCATCCTTCTCCTGCTTTTTCAATCGCCTCCACAAAAACAGCAACTGCATTCTTTTCACAAAGTCGGTCATTACAGACTGCTATAATATCTCCGGTACACATGCTGTATGCTTTATTCATGGCATCATATAAACCCTTGTCCGGCTCAGATATCCATTTTACTTCTATATCTGCATTCCCAGCATTAACAGCAAACTGTTCTATCAAATCGACAGTTCCGTCTGTAGATTTGCCGTCAACTATAACTACCTCTATTTTCTCATAAGTCTGTTCGCATATGCTTGCAAGGGTTTTTGGTAAATTTTCTATAGAATTGTAGGTCGTAAGCAATAAAGAAACTTTGTACATGGGATGCCTTTCGCTTTATTTTAATCTGGTACAATAATATTATTCTAATGTCTTTCATTTAAAAAGACAATATGTTAATATCCTATATTAAGATGCATAGTCTAAACGATAATAATCAACAATTCCCAACAAACACATAGTCCAAATATTTTCTCGCGGTATCAGCCAGCCGATGTATCCTCGCTATATCTGTCGCATCTTTATCAAGCATATGATAGCGCGGGAAAAAGCGTGTTAAATGAAGAGGAATCTTTTTTCCGACAGAGTCTTCCACAGAAGCAATCCACGCTGTTTCCTCTTCCATTTCAGAAATTTTATCATTTTCTCCCGGTACAATCAAAGCAGTAAGTTCCACATGGCAGTCCGCAGCTGCGCGGATAATGAATTTTTTTACAGTTTCCAGACTACCGCCGAGTTTTTCATAGTATTCCTGCCGAAATCCTTTTAAGTCAATGTTCAGTGCATCAATGTAAGGCAAAAGTTCTTCCAATATCGGAAGTTCCGCCGTTCCATTTGTCACCAGCACATTTTTCATTCCGGCAGCTTTCACTAAGGCGGCAGTATCACGCACATATTCCCAGCCAATCAGAGGTTCGTTATAGGTATACGCCACTCCGATGTTTCCGGCGCCTTTATATGCCAGTGCCTTATCGGCCAACATACTCGGAGTCATTTCTATTGTATAGGAACTCTCACTGTCTGCCATGGAAATCTCATGGTTCTGGCAAAAAGGGCAGCGTAAATTACAGCCAAAGCTTCCGACGGATAAAATCATGCTCCCCGGAAAAAACATATTCAACGGCTTTTTCTCAATCGGGTCAAGCGCAATTGATGTTATATGCCCATAATTTGTGCAAACAATTTGACCGTTCTCATTTTTTCTTGCCCTGCAAAGCCCTACCTGACCGGCGTTTAAGGAGCAGTGATGCATACATACCTGACAGACTGTTTTCATACTAACCCCCTAATAATGTCGGACTACTTCAAACCTTTCCAGTTCAACTTCTTCTTTCGCACTAATACCCGCCTTATCCTTTGCTATCGCTATCTGCTCTTCTACCGTATCTATACCCTCTAAGTTTGGAAGCAGCAGTCCGCGCTTATAGCCTTTGGTCACTATAACACCATACCGCCGCACGTCTAACTCATCCGGAGAATCTATCTGCTCTATCTCTCCCAGAACATCTACGCTGATTGTCAGTTTGTCCAGTTCCACAGGCTCTATAGGGTAAAACCTCGGGTCTCTGGAAGAAGCGCTGATAGCGTTATTTATGATTTCTTCCGCTATGGACGCCTGCACAGCCTGAATAGTGCCAATACAGCCGCGAAGGTTTCCGTTTTCCTTAATTGACACAAAAGCTCCCGCCTGTCGCTCATACATTTCCTGCGGAAGTCCATCGGGCACTTTTATCTTTTCCCCCATTCTGACATAAGTTTCTATTGTCTTGCGGGCGAGCTGTACATAGGCGTCTTCGCATACCTGATAACAACAGATTCCGTAGCCGACTCCAAATGTTCCCTCATAGGAAAGCTTTTCGGCTTTCACTTTCTTTTTATCTAAGGCACCTGCCATAATCGTAAAAGAACGGTGACCGCATTCTCCCGCCTTTTCACAGAAATCCTCGGGAAAATCCATAAGCTCTTCAAAATCACCCCTACCCATTACATCCATAATACGGGCATCGTATGCCGGACCTTCTTCCCGATATCCATATGGTCCGTCTTCTTTCAACCTATGTGATAAATCCCCGCTGGCGATAATAACAACTTTCCGATTCAGAGCATTCGCCACTTCCTGAATGCACTGCCCTAGTTCATAATGCATAATTAGCGGAAGCCCTGACAAACCGATTCTGACAAGCTGATAGTCTGTCCAATACTGATTTACAAAATACAGGGGAACCATGGTACCGTGGTCTAACTTCCTGTCATGTTCTCCCAAAGTGCCTGCTGGCAAATCCTTTTCATCCGCCAGTGAACACAGTTTCTCTATAAAAGCGGTATCATAAGAAACCTCCATTTGTTCTCCGGGTGCGCGGAACTGTCCGAAATCCCCATGGGCTACTTTTCCCGGTGATATGTGGAAGTAATCGGCATACATAACCTGATGAGGGGAGATTAGGACGATAGTTTCCGGATGGCATGCTGCAATTCTGCGCGCGGCTTCGTGATATGCGTCGATTGTTTTTTGGATTTTCCGCTCCTCACCTCTGCCGATAGCCGGAATGATCAGGGGTGGGTGAGGGAGCATGAAGGTTGATGTGATTGGCATGGTAATGGAGTCCTTTCGTTAGCTATATTTAAAATAAGTTATAAAAATCCGCTTTATCCTTTACAATCACAGTATACCGGTAAATCTACATTATTACAAATGTAAAACACAAAATCCCGTTATCTTTATGGCACTCTAAGTGTATGGTACAATAATAGTGAATTTTAGTTATAAATGTAGACCTACGGATGAACGATACAAACAATATAGATTTTTAAACTTTCTTGCAGAAAGATTCAAAATAGAACGAGAGAAATTTGATAAATCCGAAGTGTATGAATATCGTTCAAATTGATATACAATTAACGATTACAAAAAACACCCTAATATGATTGGGATGTATCGGACCATCAATCCTAAAAATGTTGAATACGAAATAAATATTCTTATAGATTGGTATTTTAAACATGAAGTAAACAGTTCCAATTTTTCATAGACTCTTTTTACTTGGAAAAATGCAAGTATTTTATGTAATATTGCGATAAAGTATCATAATTTTTTCGGCGGTCGTAATTGACCGCCGTATTTATTGTACAAATATCAATCAAATTGCATCTCACAAGTAGGTTCGGCGACAGAAAAAGAGCCTTATTCTCCTCCACTACTCAAACAGCCAATCTCCCATTTCTTCTGTATAATAGTCTTCTGTTTCCCGTCTTACCTGTTCTCTATCCTCATCACTCATCTTTTTTCTAGTCTCAGAATCAGTATCATCATTACAATTAAAAATTTCTTTATCGTCATCACCATGCCATGCCAGATATATCCAATATGCCACATAACGGAGCTGTTGATATCCATAAGCAACATAATAATCCGAAATCACGGATTTTTCTGCCAGATAACGAATCCATTGCTCCGTTGCTATCGGTTCTCCTCCCTCGTCCATTTTGCGCTTCACATATTCCAGAAATTCCACAAAAAAATACCGTACCGGAATCAATAGAAAAATTGCAAAAATATCTGCCACAATCTCATCTAGCTCTTTAGGGCACATAGGCATAATAAAATAGTCTTCATAATAATCCCTATCATTATAGTGCATGATATAATGCGCGATTTCATGTGCAATGGCGTATCTTTTTGAATGGAACGATGCTTTTTTATCAACAAAAATAGTACGCATTTTTTCATCCGTGAAAAAACTATTGCCAATTTCGACTTGACCAATTCTCCGGTTCATACTTTTCCATCCCGGAAACTCATTCAAATCTTCCACTACTACCCGTGCTCCCAGCTTTTGTGCGAGCAGCTCTATATCAACAGGCAATCTGCCATTCTCTCCTAGCGTCAATCTAATCAGCTGGTCAGCCCTGCGACTTACTTCCCAGTAATACTTTATCAGCTGCAGTGGTTCTTGAATTTCTCCTTTGAATCCGTTTTTAAGAAATTCCTTTATATCCTGCATTAAATTACTTATTTCTTTGCGTCTCCCATCCATGTCAGTTGTCGGCATCATTGGTTTCTTCCTTTTCCTTTCTGGACAGTTCTTTCTTTATGCCTTCCCAATCCGCCTGTCCCTCCATTATATGGTACTGCTTTTCTTCCATATTACGGAACAGTTCGAAAATTTCAGACACATAACGCATCCAGCAATTTTGCAAATACTCTCTTCGCAAGACATTGCTCCTGTATTGCTCAATATAGTCAAGTATTCTCTCGCGCTTCTGATGAGCGGTTCCTATGCCCCGTTCCATTTTCTCCATGTAACTCTCTTCATATAGTAACACATTTTTAGCGTCTTGCATATAGATTTCTTTCCAGATATAATACCAAGCTTCGCCCAGAGACTTTTTATTTTCCTTAGTAATTCCCAAATCCTCTTCCTGCAAACCCGCTTCTGCCTGTACATAGTCACTGTAAATAACCCTAAGCATAAGCCAAATATATATATCGTCCCACTTTTCCGAAATTTCTTCCAAGTCTTCCAACTTAAATTCCGGCTCCCCTTCTTTCTGATTCAACATCAAAACCACAAGGTTACGATATTCGGTTCTTACTTTGGCAAGAATTTTTCTTCCTCTGCTGATTCCTGTTTGAAACTCTCTCAAAAACTGCTGGTATTCACGCGATATCGCTTCCTTTTGTTCTTCGTCCCGTACCTTTTCCAGCAATTGTGCAACCTTCCGCTCTGATTCCGGTAGGATATTAATCAGCTGTTGTCTTACATTAAGAAGTCTTTGCAACGTCTGCAGTCCTTGTATCGTATTCTGTACTTTATCTGAATGAATCTGTCTGTCTATCTCAATCAGTTCATCCTTCGCAAAGGGAAAAATCACTTTGGAATAAGATTCTTCCGCCATATAACCCCTTTTTACAAAATAGTGGGAATACGGAAGGCTTCTACAGCTCAAATTCTCCAATCCCTGCCATGCAGGAATAGAAAAACGTTGAATATCATAACCTTCAGCCTCTTTTATAATCCGCTGCAAAATCAACTTCTTGGTATACATATTCATAAAAACAAATGGAAATGTTTTTCCATGTAAAATATTAACTCTCGTATTTCCGTCTTCACTCATAAACAATGCAACAGTTGGTATATACCGCAGCAGCCATTTCAAAAAATATTGCTGTAGGTATTCATCCGGATTCATTGCACCGTCTCCCCCATAAGCGTCCGTTCCATAAGTATCGGCAAGTAACAACGCTCTTTCTCCCATCTTCAGTATCCTAACTTCCATTTTCCTTTTTTCATCAGAATTATATTCTATAACAGAATATTTTTTCAGGCATTGGATAATTCCAGGTTTTTCCTTATTTTCTCCTGAGCAGCAGATTGGAGTCAAGTACTGTTTCCAGGGCGCCGATCTGTTTTCACGCTTTGATACTACCATAAACTGATTCTTTCGTAAAAAGATATCCGGAAAAGTTATCCAGCCGCTTTCTGTTGTCTCCTGAATCAAATCTTCCTCCAAATCTATCTGAGAGCGATGTTCAATATGAAACAACACCGAATTTTCCATAGAGGGATCCCAGAATCCCTCATGCATTTTCCCGTCTTTACCACTCTTACGCTTTCCACAATACATTTGAACCGCATCAATTGCTTTATCCCAGCAGCTCTGTGCATCACATTCGTTTCCACAGCCAATTTCCACTAATGGATCATAAACATCTTTCTGAGCAAAAAAAGCCAACATTGTAATAGAGACCACATTTTCCTTAAACATTACAAGCAATTGGTTTTTCTTTTCCACAAATCTATCTATCCATTTGTTCTGGTCAGCTGTTCCGACTATCCGCTCGTCTCCGTTTTTCCACTGTTCTATTTTTTTAGTAAGTGCCTTTAATACATTTACTTTATCCGCAAGTGAATCTTCAACACATTTTACCACTTCACCTGCATGCTTTTGATTCATGATTTTCAGCGTCTTCAGAACAGACTTTAACAAGGGTTCGTAAATTTCCTGCAGAAAATATTTTCTTCCCTTCTCCGTGAACCCCTTTCTACTTAAACTGACACACTCTCGCTCCAATTTCCCCTTAATATCAATATATTGAAGCAATTCATTTCCTATTCCCGGAAGCTCTCTTTCTTCCAAAAGAATTCCTTTATAATATATTTTTACATTTGGTAGATTTTTTTCACAATGCTTATCCGAATTTTCTGTCTGTTGTTTTTCCTGAGACAGAAAGTTCGCCATATTCATAAGACAGAATGTACACAATTCATTATCCCAGTAATACAAATGCCCGTTACGACAATCTAAAAGCGCAATAGCATTTTCTGTCTTTTCTACTACAATTTCATTTTTTAAACCCTTACTTTTTTCATATTTGCTCTTCTTACTTTGATAATTTTTATGATACAAAGACCATGCCTTTCCGCTCCTTTCCCACTCTCGCTCCTGAAACAGTTTTATTATTATTTTCGCCTGTTCCCACTCAAAATTTTTATAGATTATCGACTTCAATTCTCCATCTTCTGCTAATTCTGTTTTTTCAGTATCGACAGATTTCTTTACCCCGTCCGTGTCATGTATTAAATTATATTTCAGTTTTTTTATCTGATTTTTCTTATTTAGATTCAATGGAATAGTCGCATGCGGACACTCTTTCACATTCAAATGAATCGGGAATAATTGCTCTCCTATGATTGTGTCCAGATACAACGCCATCTGAGCCAGCAATTCCGCAGAATGCCGAAGAGGACGAAGCACATCATATTCCTCATCAAAATAGTCCATACCATCCCATGCAGCAGGATATAGCTCGTGCAAAAGTTTTTTGGTTACCGGAACAAACACTTCGAAACATGTTCCATACGAATTATCTTTATCCGAGAGATTCTCTACCGGACTAACGTTTATATAGCCTTCATAATAATTGGATTTTACTGTTGAGAAAGTAATTTCATACTTTTCGTTACTTCGCGTATATGTATTACACTTAAAAGTGTTGGCCAAAATGAACGCCGACTGTAAACCAATACCAAACTCTGCCGTTGGTTTGAGCCACTCCGGCATATCCTGGATCACATATTTGTCCTTTTTCCTGCTGTCTCCTACACTTGCAATACTCTTAATACTTTCTTTATCTATACCGGTACCAAAATCTTTGATACGCACTTTAACACCGTATTGTCGTGAATCATTCCTTTTTCCTTCAATCAGCGTTTTTACATCCTCTTCATCTATGGGCTCAGCTTCTTTTCCGGCATCCTTTCTGACAATTTCCATTTCAATCTCAATTGGAAAAACATCGGTTGACAAAATATCACCCAGTTGGTCAGGGGACATTTTTTTCATTTCATTTTTATTTTCAAAATACCCTCTGGTTCTGATACACTCATTCCAATACTGAATTTTACTGGCATCAATAGCATTCTGCAAAAATTCCCTAAGAAATACAAATTGTTCTTTATAAACATTAGAGCCCTCCAAAATGGCAAAAGCTTTTTTCTGGGAAATCCGGAACTGTGCTGTAACCAGTTCCTCTGGAATTTGAAAGCCTTTCAGATACAGCTTGACAGATTCTATCGTAGGAAGTGAACCTCTAAATTTATCGGGGCAAATCTGTGACCAATAATAACCTGCTTCCGTTAATATGTTCCGCAGCATATCGCATTCTTTTCTTACAAGCCGAAGCGCCTCCTGCGAATTACAATCAGCCTCAATAGAAATCCGATCCTGCTTTATATACAACCTGCGGATCGCCTGATGTTTCTCATAATGCCGTTGTGATAATTCCGGCAATGCCCCTATACATTCCCTTGTCAATGGATGAAAACGGTCATTATCCATATCCAGTATATCGCCCAGCTGTAACAACACTGCTACAAAACGAGGATGCAGATAATCAGAAGCATACCCGTCATCCTCTTGCGGCAGATTCATGATATTCTCAAATTTGCTTTCTGTATGCAGACCCGCACACTTGGCTATCCACAGAAAAATACGCTGTGGTATTCCTGCCATGGAAAATCCACCACCCAATTTTTCTGATTGAAGCGTCCATTCCTCCAGACGTTCATCGGATACTTCTCCATGCTCCGGTCTCCGGAATGTCGCAAGCAAATGCAAAATCGCATAATAAACCTCCAGCTTATCAGAATAAAGCTTTTTCATTAATTCTGCTTCATTTTCTACATCCGTATAAGCATAATCCTGTTTCTGCAATGCTTTAATTGCGCGCTGAAAAACCGGATCATTTTCATCCTCCATCTCTTTAATCATATCAATAAACTTATTGTTATTGACGATTTTCTTCCGCTCTTCATAGGTGATAACCATGCCAATATCATGAATATACACCGTATGCAGCAGCATAAAGCAATCTGAAGCAGAAAGATCCCTTATCCGTTTTTCCCCAAGGATCATCTCAATGTTATGAAGCACGGTCTTGGCATGTGATTCATCATGTTTACTGTATGCAGGGAATGATCCCATAGTTGTTTCCAGCAATTGAGACAGCCAACGTCTATTCTGACACCATGCATGCCATAAAATTCCATTTCTTTCTGTATGCTGTCCATTCCTATAATAATATTCCAATTGTCCTTCTATTGTCTGGTGGATTCTCTTGTTCTTCTTACCCATTTCATTTTTCCTGCTTTTGCTCAAATTCTTTTGTCATTCTATCCAAATGTGCGCCCATAATCCCGGCACTTTCAAGCCCCATTTCATTATCTTTACGAACAATTGCCTTAAAACGCTCCACGTATTTATCCACGCTATCCTTATTTATGTTTCTCTCATATTTCATATCCCGC
>JAAUZS010000042.1 GCA_014804495.1 Lachnospiraceae bacterium | reverse complement strand
TATCCAAGTATTTTTAAATTTGCGGTATTATCAAAAATAGTGAGATATTTATGAGGATTTAAATAAATATCATTAACCAGAGACTCGTTGACAGGATAAAAAGAGCCTTCTATAATTCTTGAAGACAGAATTGAATCTATCTTTATTTTGTCAAAAGATTCTACCGTATATAAACCGAGATGAAAACCTTCTACCGCAAGTGTACGGTTACGCACGTCTATATTACGGATTCCAATCCAGTATTTTGTATTCTGTTCCTCTCTGTTATGATATTCAATACTTACCCATTTTCCTTCATGAATAGCACGGAATATATCGCGTAAAATTGTGTTCATAGTCCTCGTCCTGTATACTGAATTAAAAATATAATCTCACAACAACCATTTTACAACTATGTTTATAATATATCAATAAAAGGTCAATAAAAGGCCAAAAAAAGGGATAAAAAAGGACAAATTAGCGCAAAAATGACAAATAACAAAAAAATTTAAAAAACCAAATCATTCCCCCCATCCCCATCCGTTATATATACCAGGAGGAAATAATCTTGACGCGTGAAGATGAACTAATCAAAAGAATGGAGCAGGGCGATACCGGAGCGGCAGACGAACTGGTAGAAATGTATTATCCTGAGATATTACGTTACTGTATCTGGAATGCCCCGAATAGACATTTGGCACAAGATGCGGCGCAGGAAACATTCCTGAAGGCGATACGTTATTTTGACCACTATGTCCATAAGGGAAAGTTTAAAGCTTTTCTTTATCAGATTGCATTAAATACCTGTGTTGATATGAAACGCAGGAAATGGACTACGGATGTTTCGCTGGAACAATTACCGGAAGAGACCGCATACCGTGAGAACGGATTCGACGAAGTTGATAATAAATTACAATTTCGGCAGATGACGGACAGCTTACCGGAAGAATTACAGGAAATTGTTATTTTGCGGTATGCACAGGAATTGTCTATGCGGGAAATAGCACAAATCGTCAACCTGCCCATGCGGACAGTACAGTCCAGACTGCGGTCTGCCCTGAAAAAATTAAAGAAAGAATTGAGTTGAGAAAAATTTGAAAGGAGGCACATTAGTAATCATGATAAAAAAACAGAGTAATTCATCGATAAACAGACAGTTAAAAGAGATGCTGCACTTACAGACAGAACCGGTAAACCGGGAACATATAAATCAGATTTGCCGACGCGTGGAACTGCTGCTAGAAGAGAAACACAAACGCAGACGGATAAACTATTCCGCATTTTTAAGACGGCAGCTGCGATTCATCGGCTGGCAAATCTGGCTTACGCAGGGAATTGCGATGATATTGTTATGTATAGTGTTTTACGGTCCGTTGAATTTTTATTTAGAAGATAGTGTGAAGGGAATCGCATTCCTGCTATGCTGCCTGTCGGTGCTTGTTTTGCTTTCCTCCGTGCCGATGATTCATCGTTCTATCCGATACAAAATGCACGAGCTCGAACTGTCAACCCGCTTCAGCTCTGTAAAATTACTGCTTGCCAAACTGCTTCTTATCGGCATAGGAAACCTTGTTACGCTGAGTGTGATTTTCCTGCTTACGATAACAAATACCTCTTTGCAGACAGAAAGCGTGCTGCTGTATCTGCTGCTTCCATATTTATCAGCATGCTGCGGCTTCCTGTACCTGCTAGGACATATTCCCGCGGATAAGTTCGAAGTATACAGCGTAGGGCTGTGCTGCCTGATGCTCACAGCATTTACAATACTCAGCCGATTTCATTCAAATTTTTTCAGACAGACATTTTCTCCCGGCTGGCTGCTCGTGTGCCTCCTGCTAGTACTTTTTAGCATTAAACAGCTCCGCTATATAATGCATCGTTCAACATATGCCCAAATCGCATGACCCTCCTGTATGGACGATTACAGCACATATGTTTAGTTAGGTAATTGCGAACCTATCAATTTTCGATATGTAGTTGTGCAATATATACAAAACATAAGCAGGTGCTCTGCCGCCGTCGGTACTTAGCGAGGTTCTTTCGAGCTTAGTACCGCTACTGGCGGCAATGCAGCGCAAGCGTGCCTGCGTTGATTTGTATATATTGTACAACGGACTGTTTGAAAAAGTGAGTTGGGTAATTACCTTAAATATAAGAAAATTGAAAGGAGAATAATATATTAGTATGAGATACCCTGATTTTTTACCGGATAACGGAACAATCGGTTTTGTAGCACCCTCTTTCGGATGTGCGACAGAACCGTATAAAAGTGCCTTTATGAATGCGCAGAAGAAGTGGAAGGATGCCGGATACAAGCTGCAATTTGGACCGAACTGCTATGTGGAAAAAGGGATTGGTATAAGCAATACGCCGCCTGAGTGTGGGAAGGAATTGCAGGAATCATATTGTGGGCAGGAGAATGACTGTATTATTTCATGCGGCGGCGGAGAATTGATGTGTGAAATTCTGGATTACGTTGATTTTGATAAAGTAGGACAGGCAGTTCCCAAGTGGTATATGGGATATTCTGATAATACGAATATGACCTTTTTACTTACGACATTGTGTGACACTGCTTCCATCTATGGACCATGCGCGTCATCTTTTGGCATGGAGCCATGGCATAGCTCGATACAGGATGCAATGGACGTTTTAACCGGAAAATGTCTGCGGTTTGAGGGATATGATAAGTGGCAGCAGGATTCTGCAAAAGATTGGGAAAATCCTTTAGCGCCTTATATTGTGACCGAACCATCTGTTATTCATAAATTCCCGAATGAGACACTGGATTTGACAGGCAGACTTCTTGGAGGGTGTATGGATTGTCTGGTGAATCTGCTGGGTACGAAGTATGATAAAGTATGTGATTTTACCAAGCGCTATAAGGACGATGGGATTTTATGGTTCTTAGAAGCGTGTGATTTGAATGTTATGGGAATACGCCGTGCTATGTGGCAGATGGAGCATGCAGGCTGGTTTCAGAACTGCAGCGGATTTTTAATCGGAAGACCGCTTTGTCAGGGACAGGAGATGATGGGGCTTGACCAGTATCAGGCGGTATACGAGGTNATAAAAAAATATAATGTGCCCATAATAATGGATGTGGATATAGGGCATCTTTCCCCGATGATGCCGATTGTCTGCGGCAGCATGGCGAAAGTTCATGCGGAAGGAAATCAATATACGGTGCAGATGGAATTGCGGTAAGGAGGAATAATATGCTGCCAAAAGACCCAATGATGCTTTTGAGTTATGTAAACTTAAAACTNCGCGACTTTTATGACTCTTTGGAGAGCCTTTGTGATGACATGGATGTCAGTGAAACGGAAATTACGGATAAACTGGCTTCTGTTGATTATCACTATGATAAGGAGAAAAACCGCTTTGTCTGAAATAATTANAGTAACGATATTGAAAGAAAATAATGCGGAAATCATTGTAATGCATGATACNGATGTGACATTGATGTCAACCCTGCTGAAAGAAAATCTCATCTCAGGAGCTTTCTGTGGCGGAAGGGGAAGCTGTGGAAGGTGCAGGATACTGTTTCTAAGCGGAACNCCGATTCCNGCGGTATCGGACAGAAGCACGTTTACTCCGGNTGAACTTCGTAAAGGATACAGNCTNGCCTGTATGGCAAGACCGAAACAGGACTGTGTTATTCGTCTTGATTTGATTGAGTTAGACAATGTACCNCGGCAAATAGAAATATTANCGACAGTACAGCATATGAATAATAATGACAATAGTGTCAGAAANNNTAAGAATAAAAGCAACTATAATAATTTTAATATCAGTAACAATAATNCNGATGGCGAAGTTAATAGCCTTGAAAATGCAGCCTACATGATTGCCGTAGATTTAGGGACGACCACGATTGCCATGCAGTTAATGGATATGAAGTCGGGAAATGTAATAGATACTTACTGTGCGATGAATCCGCAGAGAAGCTATGGGGCTGATGTGTTATCCAGAATACAGGCAGCTAATAACGGGCATGCACAAAATNTGANAGACAGCGTGTGGANAGTATTGCAGNNCGGTGTTGAGCGCTTTAGCAATATCGGGGAGATATGTTGTATGTGTATCGCAGGAAACACGACAATGGAGCATTTGCTGATGGGACTTTCTACCGAAAGTCTGGGAAGAAGTCCATTCACCCCGGTTGAAATAGGATTGCAGAAATGTAAGCTGCCATATAGCGGTAATATTGACACAAAGAACGAAGCAGGAACAGAACTGCAAGTTTACATAACACCGGGCATAAGCGCTTTTGTCGGCGGCGATATCGTAGCGGGACTTTATCATTGTGGCTTACTGGATGTATTGCAATCTGATCAGACATATGGTAAAAGCGGAGCATTCCTATTCATAGACCTTGGAACAAACGGTGAAATGGCAATAACGGATGGAAGCCGAATGATAGTGACGGCAACATCGGCAGGACCTGCTTTTGAGGGAGGCGCCAATGCATCGATTCCGGGGAGTGATATGATTGCGGTAACAGCGTCATTGCTAAAGCAAGGCATAATAGATGAAACAGGACTTTTGGATGAGGCGTATTTTGAAGAGGGAATAGATTTTCCCATACAAGATATAAAAGGTTCGGCCGAAACGGTCATTCACCTTACACAGAAGGACATCAGAGATATACAGATGGCGAAAGCGGCAGTACGCGCCGGTATAGAAATCTTACATGAAAAGATGGGACAGCCAAAGCTTACGCATGTATATCTGGCAGGAGGCTTTGGCTANTACTTAGATGTGAATGCTGCGATAACTATCGGACTTTTGCCTGAACACACGAGAAATATTGTAACAGCGGCAGGTAATACTTCCTTAGCGGGCGCATATGAAATGGGAANGGACTTGTGGACAGGCAGGCTGAATGAAGCAATTTTGACAAATGGGTTAAATATGAATAATAGGATAAATGTGAATAATAAGCTTAATGGGCTTAATAATATTGAGAGCCTTAATCTGGCCGGNCAGGAAAACTTTGAANCATTATATTTGAAATTTCTGAATTTTCCGGCGACAGAGGCATAAGAAATTGGATGTGTATTTGAATTAGATATTTTGTTACATTAAAAAAGTATTTGAAATAAGGTTACGTTAAGGTTTTACCGGCTTTTCTTTAAGAATCAGCCGGTAATCTGTTTGTAAAGCTGATAAATAATTATTTTGTNAGAGAAATAAAACAGAAAAGGAGAATAAAATTATGTGGACAAGAAAAGAACTGAAAGAAAAAGCAAAANACGCGCTTAAAAGAAATTATTGGAAGGCAGTATTGGTATCCCTGCTGCTTATTATGATGGGAGAAGGCATTGTTCCTGCTGCTGCCGCAAGCGGTGGTTCTGATGAACAANAGTATTTGAAAATTGAAACAGACGGGGATGCAGTGGAAAGCTATGTTGTTCATGATGCGATAGAAGAGTCTATTGATGAGGCAATAAGAGAGATTGAACAGGTGGATGCNCCTGAACAGACTGCCTATATAGTAGCATTCATAGTAGTGGTTGTCACCATTTTTATAATTGCCGGTGCGTTTGTCATCTTAGTCGATGTTTTTCTGGTAAATCCTTTNTGCGTGGGTACGAAGCGGTTNNTGCTNAATAGNGTAGANNATANGGGGAATATCGCGGATCTTGGATATGCATTTGACCATAATTATAAGAATGCGGTAAAGACGACATTTACCCGTGACCTGCACATTTTTCTATGGACCTTGCTGCTCATTATTCCCGGTATTTATAAAANATACCAGTATTATATGGTAGATTATATTCTTGCAGAAAATCCGGGTATGCCGNATACGGAAGTGTTGGAAAAAAGTAAGAAGATGATGNATGGACAGAAGTGGAATACCTTCGTTTTGGACTTATCTTTTATTCTCTGGCACATGCTNNGNACNGATTACNTGNGGGATGNNAGAANTNTTCTNNGTNANGCCTTATNTTAANCTGACNCGTGCGTCACTTTNTNGNGCNTTAANNNNTGNANNCNGTCAGNTNTAANAGNANNAGTGCGAGNATNNCATGGGAGGTAAACATGGGATACAAAATTTTAATTGCAGATGATGAACCTGAAATTCGNGANCTGCTTCGTCTGTATCTGGAAAAAGACGGATATGAGGTCATAGAGGCATCAAATGGCGCTGAAGCGCTGTCAATATTGCAGAATACCGCTTCNCAGGAAGGNAAAACTGCCGAAGNAGGAATAGATTTAGTGATTCTGGATATTATGATGCCGGGAATAGACGGTTATCGCGTGCTTCGTAANATAAGGGAAAATAATAATATTCCCGTAATTATTTTGTCAGCAAGAAGCGCTGATGCCGATAAAATTCTCGGACTTGACTTGGGAGCGGATGATTATATCACCAAACCCTTTCAGCCATTAGAAGCTGTGGCAAGAGTCAATTCCAATATCCGCAGATTCTATGCGCTTGGAGCCGGAAAACAAAAAACGGTCNATGANCTTAACGTACAGGACTTAAAGCTTGATTTACAGTCNTGNCTGTTACGGCAGGGGNACAGGGTGATAGAGCTTACTTCNGTAGAATTTAAGATTATGAGGATGTTTATGGAGAATCCGGGAAGGGTATTCACCAAGCAGCAATTGTATGAACAAGGCTGGGGTGATGACTATCTGGTGTCTGACAATAATATAATGGTGTGCATATCNAAACTNCGTGCNAAGCTGAGTGAAGATGCCAACGCCTATATTAAGACGATTCGCGGATTAGGATACCGCCTGGAGAATACGGATAAGGAGAANAAATAAGACATGGAAGTACAAAATGCTAAAGTTAGGACGAAGGATTTAAAATGGTTTCTTATAAAACGTTTTTTACTTATTATGATGTTTATTTTTATCAGTGAAGAATTACTGAATATGGCGTACAGGCTTTGGCTTGGAACATTTTTAGTAGAAACNCTGCATATCAGGCAGTTATCAGTGACAACGGGNGATGGAAGCNTGATGCTTCTGGCACTACAGATGCTGCTNNTGTCTGTAGCGACATTTCTGCCGAAAGCTATTGGAGGATGGGTGCAGNCNNTAATCGGNAANAGCATGGGAGGTTTACTGCATGTTGATATTGATTCTCCGGTATTGGAGAGCATCACAAACAGGGGGATGATTAAACTTTATTATGCAGCGGTCATTATCATATTTTTGGGACTGTTATTTTTAACTCTGCTCCCCTATCTGGTGTCNGCTTATTGGTATTATAGAGCTATATCAAAAAAGGTACATGAACTGCTTTTGGCAGAAAAAGCTCAGAGAGAAGCATATGATAAGCAGAGAAACCTCATGCTGTCAGANATNGCTCACGATATNAAGACACCNATTACTACCATATGCGGGTATTCAAGAGCGCTTTCTGATAATGTAGTGTCAGATGAAGAGAAAAGGCAAGAGTATCTGCAGTCAATATATACGAAATCTATGCGCATGGACGAACTTATTAATCTGCTGCTTGAATATGTGCAGTTAGACAGCAGCGGCTTTGAATTGCATAAGGAGAAGGCGGATCTGGGGGAAATGTTAAGGGAAAACATAGCGCTTATGTATTCGGACTTTGAAGAAAACGACATAAAATTGGAAATAGACATACCGGAACAGGAATTCCCATATGAAATGGANAAAGTCCAGATGGGACGTGCTGTTGTGAACATACTTACTAACGCGGTAAAATATAATGNGAAAGGCACCAAACTTTCCATAAGCTTATGCTCAGATACGAATCCGGGCAGCAGTGCTGATGATACTGATNCCACAAAAGATAAAATATATCAGATCCGTATAGCGGATAACGGCGCATCTATAGATGAANCTCTGGCAGAACATATTTTTGANCCATTTTCCAGAGGAGACAGGGCGAGAAACTCCAGTGGCGGCAGTGGACTCGGACTCAGTATTTCATCTAAGATTGTACAGATGCATGGCGGAAAACTGCAATTGGACAGAAACTGTGAGGATGGATATGTTAAGGCATTTTTAATTTCTTTGAAAAGGAACTAAAGTTATTCAGATATTATGATAAACTTGAGTCAATCAGCATATATATAATTGAGTGTGGGTAAGGAGCAGATTCATGAGCAATCGGAGAAAACGGATTTTTTTCTTTTCAATGATA
>JAAUZS010000041.1 GCA_014804495.1 Lachnospiraceae bacterium | reverse complement strand
TAAGCATCTCCGGCTGCCCTGAATATGTATCAAGATAGTCGCCTAAGATTTTACAGAATACATTCACTGCCGCACAAGAACCATTCTTGCTATATGGGCATGAATCACTTCCATGTCCGTCAGCTACCGCCAATATNACTGTATCTTCGTCTCGCTCGACCTTTTTTANNCTATCCTGACATTCTTTGCCGTTTCTTAAGTGAGATGCNCCCTGNACGGATTCACCNAATACGCTTCGCGTCATATGCAACACCCTTTCTACCAGACATCACCATCCTGAATATCATCTAAATCAGGAAGTCTTCCTCCCATATCCACAATAATAGGCGCGGGTTCTCCATTNTGGGAATCATCAGNTTCCATTGCAATACTTGCAGGCGCGGATACTAACGACGCTGCCGTAGACGCCCATTTAATCATCTTGGTAAGNGCCGCCGCATTATTTGCCTGCAATACAAGCTCTTTATTGCCTGTAAATTCTTCTAAAACTTCATCATCTGCATCCTGCCCGATAGAAATAGCTATTTTTACNGCCTTTTTTCCCCAGGGAAGCTTCTTTAATTCCGCCAATGATTTCTTATAATCATCTGTNGGCTGACCATCGGATAACAGAACCAACACTGGCGGCAATGCCCTGTCTGACATAGGCGGTATGGTAAGCTGCGCTGCCAGAAGTTCAAANGCCTTTCCTAAATCAGTNACTCCGTTTGCTTCCAGATCATCCCATGCAAAATCTTCCACATTTACCGGACTGCTTGTTACCCAGGATGCACCTGTAGAAAATTTCAAAGTCCGAATCAANAGCTGTGCATTCGGATTATTCTCTGCCGCCGATACCATTTCCGGGATGGTTGACTGAATCGCATGATTCACCGTACCAATCTTTTCTCCATACATAGAGCCGGAACAATCCACAATCCAAAAGAAATGTAACGGTCTGCTTGCCAGCTCTCCTCCCGGTCTTTTCATTTCTGCCATAATATTCCCTCCTTAATCTTGTGCCCTTGCACATCTAATCTGCTGTGCCCGTGCGTACTGCATCGCATACGAACCTGCATTACATAATATAGTAAAATCTTTATGTCTTTCATCTATCTGACCAAAGGTCTGCATATATCCGCTGCTTTTCCCTCCGCCGATTTCACCCACAGAATCCGGTATATAAATGCTTTCCAAGCTTTTACAGCCGGCAAATGCTCCCTGCTCAATACTTATTACGCCCTCAGGCAAAACAACTGACTTAAGCGATTCACAGCCTGTAAAAGCCGTCATTCTTATGATACTGAGAATCTCCGGCATTTCCACTTCTTCAAGGCTTCTGCACCAGCAGAATGTATTCTCTTTTATCTCTTTAAGGCTGTACGGAAGTACTACCTTCTTTAACTTCATACAGCTGGAAAAAGTATTTTCACCTATGACTTTCACACTGTTTGGTATTTTTATGCTTTCAAGACCGCTGTATTCAAACGCGCCCTCATATTTGGTTATACTGCCTAAAATCTTAGGACAGCCTGTAGGATCCGTTGTTCCAATGCGTTTAAGAGTCTCCGGCAGAACAATCTCTTTTAGTTCCCTGCAGTTTAAGAATGTCCCATTCCCTATAATTTCAATACCGTCTGAAATAACAATTTTTTCAATTCCTACACAACCCTTAAAAGCATAATTTCCAATCTCCAGTACCTTTTTCCCATCAATCATATTTGGAATCGTAACAACAGGTTCATCAAAATCTACAAATCTGGTGATTTTTATGCCTCTGGATGTTTCTTCATATTCGTATAAATTATTATCACCGGCATCGACCCATTCAACCTCATGCGGCGAATCATTGGGTGTTTCGCGCTCCTGTTCGGAGTCCGGTAATAATCCTAATGCTTTTGCCCATGCAGTAACAACTTTATTGGCATTTTCTGTCTTTATACCATAGCCCTGAACAATAGACTTGACAAAACGATGCAGTTCAATTTTATCAATTTCACTCATCCGCTTCATTTCATCTAAAATGCCATCGTCAAATACCATTAATAATGTATTTCTCTTAAGCCTGTCTTGTGGAAAAAAATCCAAAAACAGAGCTTGCAGCTTCTTTCTGTCAGAAAGAGCATCCGGATAGTCATTTATGATTTTTGCTAAAACTGCAGAATCTTCCATAATAAAACCATGCCTTTCACTTAACATACAGGCTATATGCTATTAATGAAATTCCCCTGTTGCCTGTCCGAAATCAATCTTCGCATCCTTTGCAATCATCGCAGAACGCCCCTCTTCAACCGGAATCTGAGTGCCATCACTTTTTATATATGTCCAGTTTTCCTTTGATAGATTCTTTATTCCCCAAAGATTTGGATTATTCGGATTCTGCACTACTTCGCCTGCCACAGTTTTCATATCGTGTCCGCCGTCAATATGATGTCTATAGAGCTTTGTGTTAGACATTAGCAATACCGTGTTTCTGCCAATAACGAGCTTAGTCGGAACGGTTACCGTATTCTGACAGCTCCAACAGGTATGTGCCACGCCGTTTCCTTCTTTCTGTGAATCATAAAACACTTCGGCGCCGCAGTTTGGACAAATAATAATTCCTGACATAAGGTTCGCGAAGGTTTCCAGCCATTTTGACTCTGTTATCCTCCTGTTGGGCTGCTTTAAGCCTGTCGTAAATGATGTAATAAACAGTTCCTTTAGCTGACGCGGATACAAATCCCAGAAGACAAGTGCATTATCCTGATATCCTGCAAGCGGTCTGTTATCTTTATTATCCGGATCAAAAATAAATAAAGGATCTGTACCGTACAGCTTATTCATTGCATGAATATCCATACATTTTATCTGCGCCTCTCTCTTACCTTCCAGTGGATGATTCAGCATAAACATATAAAACAAAAGAACTGCCAGAGAAAATAAATCCGTATTCCTTGAAGGTTTCGCCTCACCACGCACAATCTCAGGCGCCATAAAACGTGGAGTGCCGTATACGCCACTCTTCGCTCCATTGTATGATACATTATCATTATCACATATAAGTACATCTCCGGTATCAGGGTCAAAGAATACATTTCCAAATGAAATATCCCGATAACTATATCCTTTTCCATGTAAAACATTGTACCCCTTAGTCAGATTATAAGCCGCTTTGCATAAGCAATAGAANGAAGGCTCCGCCTTTCTCTTCATCATATCTACAATACTCTTATAATTCTTCGGTCTAAGNGGCATAACATANCCNAACGATTCTCCATATGATTTGAAAATCATNTCCTGAGGCCATAAAAATGANGAATCCGGCTGACCGTTTTGAATGAGNTTATCCAGAATATCTTTCTGGTTTTCAGTAGCAGTATTCTTATAATACCATTTAAGAGCNTATGTTTTACCNTCAGATGTTACAGAATATACCTCACCCTGCCCTCCTGATCCAAGCAATTGNACAACCGTATATTTATTTCCGCTTTCAGAGTTAAGAACCGTTCCAATCTTTAACTGACCATCCATTTTATCTGCACCTTTCCCGTGTATATTTCCATCGGTTTCATAACCATACTATTTCAAACTATGGCTTTCTTCGGACATTTCTCCTTGCATGTTCCACAACCTGTACACTTCTCCTGATCGATCGTCGCGTTAAATTCATCAATTACAATCGCATCTGCCGGACAGTTCCTCTTACACAACTGACATCCTATACACCCGACCGTACACGCTTTCATCGTCACAGGTCCTTTATCGTGTGAGCTGCACGCTACCACATGCTTAGCCTCATACGGAATCAATGTAATCAGATTCTTCGGACAAACTGCCACACATTTACCGCATGCCTTACATGCTTCTTTATCTACAACAGCCACACCGTTCACAACATGAATCGCATCAAAAGGGCATACCTTTACACAGCTTCCATATCCGAGACAGCCATAATTACATGACTTCGCGCCTCCGTTTGGGACAAACGCCAGCATACGACAGTCTTCAATACCATGATATTCATAATCCAAAGTAGTCTTATCGCAATCTCCCTGACACTGCACGAACGCAACCTGCCTTACGCTCTCGCCTGCGTCTACGCCCATAATATCCGCAATCATCTTACCGACTTTCTCGCCGCCTACGGGACACGCATTTACGGGAGCTTCACCCTTAGCAATAGCAGCAGCCAAATTGGAACAGCCTGCGTAACCACAGCCGCCGCAGTTATTTCCCGGCAGTACTCCAAGCACTGCCTCTTCTTTTTCATCTACTTCCACCTTAAAATTTATTGCCGCAACTCCCAGAAACAGTCCGACGAAAAGTCCGACTCCTCCGACAATCATCGTTGCAACTAAAATTCCGGTCATTTCCATAAGTCGCACTCCCTTCTATAGCAATCCGGAGAAGCCGCAGAAGGCAATTGCCATAAGTCCGGCCGTAACCAGAACAATAGGCATTCCCTTAAAGGATTCCGGTACATCGTTATATTCCATCTTTTCTCTAATCCCTGCCAGAATAATAATAGAAATCGTGAAGCCCACGGCTGTCGCAAANCCATTTACTACACCNGCCAGAATTCCATAATTTTTCTGCACATTTGTAAGCGCNACGCCAAGCACNGCACANTTNGTCGTAATAAGNGGCAGATACACTCCCAGCGCCTCATAAAGAGCCGGAATGAATTTCTTTAAGAACATTTCCACAAACTGCACNAATGCAGCAATTACAAGTATAAAGACGATTGTCTGCAAATATGTAATGTCAAGCGGCGTCAAAATATATTTGTAAATTACGCCTGCTACGGCTGACGCCAGTGTAATTACGAATATAACCGCCACACCCATTCCGCTTGCCGTATTAGTTTTTTTAGATACGCCGAGAAACGGACATAAGCCCAGGAACTGACTCAGCACCACGTTGCTCACAAGAGAGGAACTGATTAAAATAATAAGTAAATCCTTAAGCATTTGTCTTTTCCTCCTCTCCCTTTTCATCATAAATGCGTTTTGCACAGCCTGTATCTNTACAGTTCATACAATCACTATTACAGCCGGATTGTATCTTTGACATATCTTTTCCTTTTCTCTCTCCTGCAATNTTNANTTTATTCTGAATCGCAGTCAGCGCTGCCAGCACGAAGAACGCACCCGGCGCCATAATGAAAATACTGCATGGGATATAGCTGTCAGGCATCACATGATATCCAAATAATGTACCTGCTCCTATAAGCTCTCTTACCGCACCTATGCATGTAAGCGCAAATGAAAANCCAAGTCCCATCCCGATTCCGTCAAACAAAGACGGTATTACGGAATTCTTGGAAGCATANGCTTCGGCACGGCCCAGAATAATACAGTTTACAACGATAAGCGGAATATAGATTCCAAGTGAATCATACAGAGCCGGAATAAACCCTTCCAATAACAGCTCTACAATCGTAACAAACGATGCAATTATNACTATAAAAGCAGGTATCCTGACCTTGCCCGGTATAATATTCCTAAGCAATGAAATAAATGCATTNCTTAACGCNAATACTACCATGGTAGTAAGGCCCATTCCCAATCCGTTGATTGCCGAAGTTGTAACAGCAAGCGTCGGNCACATACCAAGCATCAGGACAAAGGTAGGATTCTCCTTAATAAGTCCATTNANAAGACGTTCTTTAATACTATTCATTCTCACTACCTCCCTTCAACTGTGTCTGGAAATAGTACAACCCTGCGTTTACGCCGTTTGTAACAGCATTNGTCGTAATCGTAGCNCCGGAAATAGCGTCAATCTGATAATCGGAANCAGCTCCGGTCTTTGTATATTCAAATTTTTCAGCNTTCTTTCCTTCAAACTGCGGCTTCAATACCTCTTCGGCACGCATTCCGAGTCCTGCGGTCTCTGAAATCGANAAAATGGAAATGCCNTTCACTGTTCCNTCATTTCTGATACCGATAGTGAAACTGATATCACCNCCATATCCCTCTTTTGTAGTAACAGTNATNACATATCCCAATATCTCATTATTTTCAGACTGTGCTGCCATAACCTCATCTATTGTTTCAGCTTTAAATCCCGCTTCTTCCCANGCTGCGGCATCAGGCTGCACACATTCTATCTCNGTAAATGAAACAGCATCTTTAAAAACTTCCTGACACGCCTCCTGCTTTGCCTTTTCCTTCTGTATGGCAATCGGCTCTTTGGTAATCTGATATACNAGACCAAGGAGCAGACCNGAAATCAAAGTAATCACNAGCAGAATTGCCGTATCTTTAAGCATTCCTCTAATATCACTCATGCCCTTGCTCCTCCTTTCCCAAACGCTGTCGGAAGAGTCGCTTTCTCTATTAACGGCACTAAAAGGTTTCCAANGATAATCGCATATGAAACTCCTTCTGCAGAGGCCCCNAAAANACGGAANATNCCTGTNAGAATTCCAAGCAGAATACCGTATACNTACTGCCCCTTGACCGTAATCGGCCTGGTTACATAGTCTGTAGCCATAAAGAAGGCNCCAAGCATCAGACCACCGCCTGCCAAATGTGCGCAGATGTAAGCATAATCAAGTCCACGGCCTCCAAATATACTGATAAATACAATAAANCTGATTATGTAGCTTCCGGGAATCTTCAAATCAATTACCCCCAGGATAATTAATATGCAGGCACCTATTACTATAGCCAGCATTGAGGTCTCCCCTATGGTTCCCGCAGTCTTNCCTATGAACATATCGTAGATGTTTACCGCATCTCCGTTTTTAAGGCTGGCAAGCGGNGTCGCACCTGTATAAGCGTCACAATCAAAGTTTGTCATAATCGAAGTNAAAGATATCAGCAGAAAACATCTTGCTCCAAGCGCAGGATTCATAAAGTTCTGCCCCAATCCTCCAAACAGCATCTTGACTACCAGAATGGCAAATATACCTCCGATTACGCCAATCCACCACGGTGCNTTAGGAGGCAGATTCATTGCAAGAAGAAGACCCGTGACNATCGCCGAATAATCTCCTATCGTAACTTTTTTTCTAAGGATTTTCTCAAAAATATATTCTGTCAGAACAGTAGATAGAACCGTTACCAAAATTAAAATCAGCGCATCCAGTCCAAAATTATAGATTCCAAACCCTGCCGCGGGAAGCAATGCAATAATAACAGCAAGCATAATACCGCTTGTAGAAGTTTTAGATCTAATATGGGGATTGGATGATACCTTCATCAAATCGCTCATTTTTATACTTATACTCCTTTCTACTTAGCTTTTCTCTTGGCAAGCTGCATTTTTCTCATAGATTTTATGGTCTGCGTAAGCGGTCTCTTTGCCGGACATACATAACTGCAGCATCCGCATTCACAGCATTCCATTCCGTCATGCGCAAGGAACGCTTCTTCATTGTAATTTTCCGCATAATCCGCAAGAAGTCTCGGAACCATATGTCCCGGACATACTTCCACGCATCTTCCGCAATTTATGCAGGGTCCCGGCTCCATCATAGATACATCGTCCTTTGTCAGACAAAGCAGGGCTGAAGCTGTCTTAGTCGTCGGCACATCCAGATCAAAAATTCCAAAGCCCATCATCGGACCGCCTGAAACAATTTTTACGGGTTCTTTCTTAAATCCGCCGGCTTCTTCGATAAGCTCATGGTAATTTGTTCCAATTCTTACGATAAAGTTCCTTGGATCTGCGATTGCATCACCTGTCACCGTTACAATACGGTTCATCAAGGGTTTTCCTTCTATTACAGCATGATAAATTGCTACAACCGTATCCACATTATTTACAACACAGCCAACATCCGCCGGAAGCATCGTGGAATTAATCTTCCTTCCGGTCGTTGCATAGATAAGCTGTCTCTCGGCACCCTGAGGATATTTCGTTTTCAGGGCTTTNACGCTGATTCTTTCCTCATCCTTAGTCAGATTTTTTAACAATTCTATACAATCGGGCTTATTATCCTCAACTGCCAGAATTCCTTTTGCATAGTCGAATAATTGCAAAGAAACTTTAAGCCCCTGTACCAGTTTTTCCGGTTCTTCCAACATTCTTCTGTAATCAGAGGTAAGATATGGTTCGCACTCCGCGCAATTTACTATAACATAATCAATTTTCTCCGGTTCCTTAGGCGAAAGCTTTATAAAAGTCGGGAAACCTGCGCCTCCCATACCTACTATACCGGCTTCTTTTACCTGCTCTATTATTTCCTCTTTACTCATTTCCTCAAGCGGTTTCATCTTCGGGTATTCTACTTCCTCATACAACCCATCGTTCTCAATGATAATACTCATCACATTATCACCGGTAACAACCCGTCGCGGTTCAATCGNTTTTACCGTTCCNGATACAGTCGCATAAATAGGCGCTGAAACAAAAGCTCCCGCTTCCGCAATCTTCTGACCNGTCAGAACGTGGTCACCCTTTGCTACAATCGGCTTAGCCGGTGCTCCAATATGCTGCGANAAGGGATATACCAAATCACCTTTCGGCAATACGGCTTTAATCGGCTTATCCTTGGAAAGTTCCTTTCCATCATATNGATGAATCCCGCCCACAAATGTTAATTTAGCCATTCGCTGCCCCTCTNTCCTTAAAAAATTCATGCATAACAGAAAATATCAATTCACAAATTTCCTATTATCATGTAAAACATTTCGTTCAAAATAACNCATATTATAAATATACTATTTTTCGACGAAAAAAACTACTGTTAATTCAAAAAATGTGTTATCATTTATATAAAGGCAAGAAAGATTGGAGCTTGATGCATATGATTACCGAAAACAATAAATGGGAAAATTTTAAAATGCAATATCCGCTGGAGCGTATTGCGCCACTGGAGAAAATTCTTTTTTTGGATATAGAAACTACAGGATTCACAGCCAAAAACTCCTATTTGTATCTGATTGGAGCAGCATATTATACAAATGGCTGCTGGTATATTAAGCAATGGTTTGCAGANTGTTATGATGATGAAAAATGGCTTTTAATTTCATTCTTCTCATTTGCAGCCAATTATACCCATTTAATTCACTTTAACGGTAATAACTTTGATCTTCCTTATTTATTGCAGAAAGCTGCGCAGTATGGTCTGGAATACAACTTTGAATCTTTTGAGGGAATTGATCTATACAGGCGAATCTCACCTTACAAGTTTTTCCTTAANATNCCTAACTGCAAGCAGAAGACTATGGAGTCATTNCTGGNCATCGAGCGCAAAGACCGGTTTGACGGNGGCGAGCTTATTACNGTGTATCATAATTATGTTAAACAGTCTACTAAATATAATAATAATGAACTTCTTTTACATAACTACGAAGATATGAAGGGTATGCTGCAGCTAACTTCAATGCTTGCATATTACGATTTATTTAATGAAAAACCCAGNGCNAAAAAGGTTCAGGCAAACTCCTATAAAGATTATCATGGAAAAAATCAGNATGTACTGTTGATGAACCTGGAACTTCCTACTGCTATTCCNCGCCAGCTTTCAACTTTCCTGAACGGCTGCTCTTTCATCGGAGAAGGCAGCGAAGGTCGTCTGAAGGTTACAATCTATGACGAAGAGATGAAATATTTTTATTCTAACTACAAAGATTATTATTACCTTCCTTTAGAAGATANNGCAATACATAAGTCAGTTGCCTCTTTTGTAGATAAGAGCCACCGCACACAGGCTACGGCTGCAACCTGTTATACACGTAAAGTTTCTTCCTACCTTCCGGAATGGGATGTTTTTATTGAGCCCTTTTTCAAGAGGGATTACGCCAGTAAAGANTTGTTCTTNGAACTGACGGAAGAAAGAAAAAAAGACCGCGCACTCTTTTCAGAATACGCGGCTCATGTGTTNAACAAAATGGCAAATACCTATTAACTACATGNAATTATGGTTTTCCATAGAAGAAAGAATTCTTCCTGGTATAGCCTATTTCCTTATAATTGATAATCTGTTCCGTATTTCCTATGAACAAATAGCCTCCCGGCTTAATGCTTTTGTAGAACTTACGGAATACTTCTTCTTTTGCCTCTTCTGTAAAATAAATCAATACATTACGGCANACAATCAAATTACAATCAGTAGGATATGTATCTCTTAGCAGATTGTGCTCGCTAAATTCCACTCTTGACTTAATTTCATCTGAAATTTGATATGAAGGACCGATTTTTGTGAAAAATCTTTTCTTCAAATCAGCAGGTACNCTGGCAATGCTCTTCTCTCCGTATAGACCAACCTTTGCTTTTGCAATAACCTGCTTATCCAAATCAGTNGCATGAATTTTAATCTTATCTANCGNAAGATGNCTTGATAACGCCATAACAAGCGAGTATGGTTCATCTCCGGTAGAGCAGGCTGCACTCCATACCTTCAGATTATTACCAAATTTTTTTATAAGTTCAGGAATTATATCTCTATCCATAATCTGCCACTGCTCCGGATTACGATAAAATTCCGAAACATTGATAGTCAGATAATTGACAAATTCCTCAAACAGTTTTTTATCACTTTTAAGAGCTGACACATAGTTATCATACCCTACAATCTTATTTTTGGAAATCAATGTATCAATCCGGCGTTTCATCTGCTTCTCTTTATAAGCATTTAAATCAATTTTAGTTAAATCTAAAACAGCCTTCTTGAAATACTCATAATCATATGCCATTGCTATTCACACTCTCCTTTTTCCGATAACAATATAAATCCATCAATCGGCAATTTGATTTATTACTGCTCAGCATTCTCGCTTTCACTTGCGATTACCGCATCAATATCCACAGACACCTCATCCGCATCGTCGTCTTCTGCTTCTTCTTTTGATGCCGGTGCATACATGGCTTTGATACTTAAGCTGATCTTTTTTTCCTCTTCTTTGAAATCAACAACTTTAGCAGTTACTTCCTCTCCAACCTTCAATACATCAGCAGGTTTTTCAATACGTTCCTTTGAAATCTGTGAAACATGAAGAAGTGCGTCTATACCGGATTCTAATTCTACAAATGCACCAAAATCTGTCATACGCGCAACTTTACCTGTAACAACATTTCCGATTGCATATTTAACTGCCGCATCTTTCCAAGGATTTTCATCCTCAAATTTAAGACTTAAAGCAACCTTATTTCCTGATATTTCTTTAATCAGCACCTTAAGATTTTCGCCTACTTTAAAGACTTTCTTAGGGTTTTCAACTCTGCCCCATGACATCTCAGATATATGAAGCAGTCCGTCAGCGCCTCCAAGGTCTATAAATGCACCAAACTCTGTTATGTTCTTAACAGTGCCTTCTACTATGTCGCCTTCTTTGATCTTTTCAAATAACTGCTTTTGTAATTCGGCTTTCTTAGCTACAATTAACTGCTTACGATCACCGATATATCTCCTTCTCTTCGGATTATATTCACTGATAACGAACTCTATTTCCTGTCCTGCATATTTCGTCAAATCCTTTTCATAGCCGTCGGATACAAGGCTTGCAGGAATGAAAATCCTTACTTCGTCAACTATAACGCTCAATCCGCCATCTAAAACCTGCGCTACATTTGCTTTCAAAACTTCTTTATTATTATATGCTTCCTCAATCCTTTTATTTCCTCTGTCTGCAGCAAGACGCTTATAGGTAAGAAGAACTTGTCCTTCTCCATCATTTACTTTTAAAACCTTGACTTCCATCTTATCGCCCGGTTTTACTACTGCTGTCAAATCAACATTGGGCTCATTTGTGTATTCATTTCTGGTTAAAATGCCGTCTGATTTATATCCAATATTAAGAACAATCTCTTCTGGTTTAACATCAATGACCGTACCTTCAACAACCTCTCCTGTGTGTATTGTCTTTAAAGAATCTTCTAACATTTGTTCAAAAGTTAATTCTGACATAATTTTGAACCTCCTCGATAATATTGTTTGGGGTAGATGCCCCTGCTGTAATGCCCACCAGTTTGACAGATTCAGATAAATCTAAATTCAAGTCATCCAGTGTCTGTATAAAATAAGTGTTTTCACATTCCTGCATACAGATTTCATATAGTTTTCGTGTATTAGAACTATGATTTCCACCTATTACTATCATAACATCAACTTTAGCCGCTATTTCCCTTGCCTCGGTTTGTCGCACCTCTGTGGCGTTACATATAGTATTCTCAATAATAACATTGTAACCTTTTTGTTTAAAAATTTCAACTATATCTTGAAATTTATTGTAGTTATATGTCGTCTGCGACACAACACAAAGCTCTTTTTCGCCCGTATAATCAAATTCCTTCGCTTCATCCAGTGATTCTATAACGATTGCCGGAGTTTTACACCAGCCTACAATCCCCTCGATTTCCGGATGTCCCGCGTTGCCTATTATAACAATCTGCTTTCCCGCCGCGCTTTCTTTTTCCACTATATCATGAATTCTTTTGACAAAAGGACAGGTCATGTCAATATATTTAAGTCCCTGTCTGCCAATCTGTTCATAAAAACTTTGCGCCACTCCGTGTGCGCGGATAATAACAGTACCTTCCTGTATGCTCTCAAGCTCTTTGGCAGAGCCTATTACACTTACACCCTTTTTCTCCAAATCCTTAACGACTTCTTCATTATGGGTTATCGCTCCGTATGTATATATGTTTCCATCTTTTTCGGCCTGTTCATATACGGCATCTACTGCTCTTTTTACACCAAAGCAGAAGCCGATATTTTTTGCAACTATTACTTCCATTGCTCTACCCTTCCTTATTGCAGGATACCATACCGATAATTGTATCTGCAACTTCCTCAATTGTCATATAGGAAGAATCTACAAAAGTGGCATCATCAGCCGCCTTAAGTGGTGAAATTTCCCTTGTCATATCCTGATGATCCCGCTCAATGATTTCTTTTTCGATTATATCAATATCACATGTCTCACCTTTTGCCGTAAGTTCCTTATATCTGCGCTCGGCACGTACTCTGCTTCCGGCAGTAAGAAAAACCTTCACTTCCGCATCCGGCAGAACACAGGTGCCGATATCTCTTCCATCCATTACCACATCCGCATCAGCGGCTAATTTCTGCTGTAATTCCACGAGTTTCTTTCTGACTTCTTTATTCGGACTCGTAAGTGAAGCCATATTGCCAACCTGCTGTGTTCTGATCAGACTGTTTACATTTTCTCCGTTTAAACAAACTATCTGTTCGCCGTTTTCATAACGAATCGTAATATCTGCTTCTTTGCACTTATTGTTTATCGCTTCCGCATCTTTAGGATCTATTCCCTCATTCATAATAAAGAGCGCCATGGCACGGTACATAGCTCCTGTATCTACATATATAAAACCAAGCTTCTTTGCTATAACCTTTGCTATAGTGCTTTTTCCCGCTCCCGCAGGCCCGTCAATCGCTATTTTATATCCCATTATCTTTCTCCTGTTTTTATGTTATTTTATTTGCTATCTTATATGCTGCTTTATATACTGTCTCCCGCCAAGTGTCCTGTTGACCACGCAATCTGCAGATTAAATCCGCCAGTCAAAGCATCCAGGTCCAGTATCTCTCCTGCAAAATACAAGCCCTTAACAAGCTTGGATTCCATAGTGGACGGATTAACTTCCTTAACGTTTACGCCGCCCTGTGTAATAATTGCTTCATCAAAACCTCTTGTACCGTTTATATGAAGATTTAAGTGTTTCATCAAATGTACCAGATACTTTCTTTCCGCTTTTGTAACCTCATTCACTTTTTTCTCGGGAAGAATTTCCGAGAGTCCTACCATAACAGGAACAAGCTTAGAAGGCAGCAATCCACTTAAGGCATTTTTGAACTGTCTGTTCTGATTATCTTCAAAATCCCTCAACACCCTTTTTTCAAGCTGTTCTTCAGACAAAGCGGGTTTCAAATCTAATTCGCAAATGATATTGTCTTTATTCTTACATCTTTCATAAAAGCTGCTGGCAGTAAGTACCAATGGTCCGCTGATTCCGAAATGTGTAAAAAGCATCTCTCCAAATCCACGATACACCTCTTTATTTCCGTCTTTCATAATAAGATTAACATTCTTTAGCGACAGCCCCTGCAAACGCATGCACCATTCTTCTTTTACATTAAACGGCACTAACGACGGTACGCAGTTCTTTATCTTATGACCTGCGCTCTCTGCCATCCTTATACCATCCCCGGTCGAACCGGTGAGTGGATATGAGAGTCCGCCTGTTGCAAGGATTACGGCATCCGCAGGTTCTTTTTTACCATTTCCTAAAAGTACTCCGCAGACCTTCTTTGAGCCTTCCGATATATCATCTTCTATGAGAAGTTCGCTTACCTTCATTCGCAGCCTTATTTCTGCTTTTCTTTCTTTCAAAATACGCTGAAGCGTCGCTATAATATCCGAAGAGTGGTCTGACACCGGGAAAACGCGCTCTCCTCTCTCTATCTTAAGGCGACAGCCTGCTTTCTCCAAAAACGCCATCATCTGCCTGTTATCAAATCCATAAAAGGCACTGTATAAAAACTTTGGATTAGATATAATGCTTTCAAAAAATTTGTCAGCCTCACAGGCGTTGGTTACATTGCATCTTCCCTTTCCAGTAATAAAAAGTTTTTTCCCAAGCTTCTCATTCTGTTCAAATAAGAGCGTCTCATGCCCCTTACATGCGGCACTGACTGCCGCCATCATTCCGGCGGCTCCTCCGCCAACTACAATGACTCTGCTCATTTTTCTTCTTTCCACAAAGGATTATATAACATCGGTTCTTCGTCTATGAAATTAATCTCATCATTCAAATATACCTGATAGTTATTCCATGCATTTTCCAAATTCCTAAGATTCAGTTTTACACTCTCCGGCCGTTTCAAACACATGGCAACAACAAGCGCATTAATCAGGCTAAGAGGCGCTACCAGAGAATCTACTATGGAAACCATATCGCTTCTGGCAAGCAGATTACAGGAAGAATACAGATTCATTGGCGAATGTACGCTGTCTGTAATCGTAATTACTTTTGCATTCCTATCGTTTGCAAACTCGATTGCCTTTAATGTACGCATGGAATACCTCGGAAAACTTATTCCGATAATTGCGTCATTCTCATCAATTCTTATCATCTGTTCAAAAGTTTCCGACACACTTGTCGTTCTCAGCAGAATTACGTTTCCCCTGATCATGTTCAGATAGAACTGTAAAAAATCCGCCAAGGGCGCACAGCTTCGGATTCCCATAATATAGACATTCTTAGCTTCCAATATAATATCTACTGCCGTTTCAAACGCTGCCGAATCAAGGTTCTCTATCGTATCTTTTATTTTTTCAATGTCGGCAGTAAGTACAGATGTCAGAATCTCCGACTGTGAGCTTCGTCCATATTTGGCGCCAATTCTTTGTACAGAATTAATCTTATTCTGTACCCACTCTTCCAAATCCCTCTGAAACTCAGGGTATCCACTATATCCGACAAAAGTAGCAAAACGCACAACTGTAGATTCGCTGATACCTAATGTTTCCCCCATCTTCGCAGCTGTCATAAATACAGCCTGACCATAATGATCAGAAATAAAGTCTGCAATTGCCTTCTGGCTCTTGCTCATTCTGCCATAATACTCATTAATTCTTGCAATAATGTCGTAACGATTCTCCATCTGGGCCACCGACCCCTTCCCGCTCTTGTAATTTTAACAATAAAAATATGTTTCTTTTGTTTCTAAGCTTATAGAAAAGACTTGTATGACTCTTCCAGAAGCGATACAGTTTCTTCTTCGCTCAGGTCATAGTCTCCGGTCAGCGACATACAAGCCGCACCATGGATGAAAATCCACATTTTCATAAACATTATACTAGGATTGCTGCATCCATTCTGCTTGGCGCTATTAATCTCTTTTACGACAGCTCCGTCCGTACCGTTCAAAATATCATACAAACTCTTTCCATGTCGGTTTTCGGAATCGAACAGCAGCCTGAACAGTTTCGGGTTTTTCTGTGCAAAGCTTATATATGCAAGACCAAGGTTTACAAAAGGCGTGTCATTTTTTTTCGGATAATTTTCATAATATGTATTAAAAAATCCTATGACATGCTCAAACAACTCTTTCCCAAGTTCTTCCATATTCTTATAAATTCTGAAAATCGGCTGTGTGGAACAACCCGCTTTCGCTGCAAGAGTTCTTGCTGTCACACTATCGAACCCTTCTTCGCTTGTCATTTCAAACGCTGCATTTAAAATATCAGTTTTTGTAATTGTTTCTTTTCTTGCCATACCGCACTTCCTCACTTTGTGTAATGCTTACATTGTAACGACTACATTAATCATAAGTTACGACTTGTTTGTGTAGCTAATTTTTATAACATATGTTATTATAATATATTTATGAGATAACAGTCAATACAAAAAAATATATTATTGTAAAAAAATAACAGGTAGTTGGCAAGCTGGTTTAATTGCAAGACGGCCGTAGTACAATATAGACAAATCAACGCAGGCCCGCTTGCGCTACGGTTCAGCCGCAGCGGTACTAAGGCTGTAAAAGACACAGCCTAAGGACCGGCGGCCTCACAGTACCTGCTTTTGATATTGTCTATATTGTACTACTACGTTTTGAAAGTAGGGCGGTATATAGCCAAAGCTGTGATTTAATAATAGTTTTGCAGAATTGAGAAAAAATGGTATATTTAATAACCTTGACGGGCAGATTGCACAAAATGTTCTCGAAGTGCCTTGCGGAGTCGTATGAGATTTTCTTAATATTCCGCTCTATCCCCAGCAATTTCGGGACATGGATGTCCCGAAAAGCCCGCTCTGAGCCCGGACGGCGAATAGCGGGCGGTTGCGTACGCGTCCATAACGTTACCGGAATATTTAGAAAATCCATACGACGCAGCCAGGCATGAGGGAACATTTTGTGCAATCTGCCATTCCAGTACATAAAACACTTTTTGCCACTAAATAATACAAATGTTATTTAATTAAAAAGACAGTCAAGAACTTATATTCCCAACTGCCTTTTTGCTATTAATATTAATTACTTATGATGATTTAAACCGGATATGCCGCATTCTTCGTATCAGCCTGTGTCATATCAACTTTTTCCTGCTGAGCCTGACGATATTTGAAGAAGTCAGTTGCTACCTGCGGGAACAGAGCATAGGACAATACATCCTCATCTTGCTGTTTCCATTCTTTCATTTCTCCCTCAAGCTTATCCATTTCATTCTCAAGCAAATCTGCCGGGCGACAGGTAATTCTCTCTTCACCCGGAATAACTTTGTCAATTATTTCCTGATTCATCGGTTTTACGGTCTGACCATATTCACCACGAAGAACTGCCTTAGTCTCCTTAGTTGCCATCTTGTATCTTTCACCCATAAGTACATTAAATACTGCCTGTGTACCTACTATCTGAGATGAAGGTGTAACAAGCGGCGGCTCACCTAAGTCTTTTCTTACCGCAGGGATTTCCTTCAGAACGTCATAGTATTTATCTTCTGCGTTCTGCTCTTTCAACTGGCTGACCATATTTGAAAGCATACCGCCAGGTACCTGATACAACAGAGTCTTAATATCAACACCCATAACCTTCGGATTGAGCAGACCGTCAGCAAGACATTTATCTCTGTAAGGTCTGAAATAATCTGCGATTTCCGCAAGCAGGTTCTGGTCATATCCTGTATCATAAGGAGTTCCCTTGAATGTTTCTACCATAACCTCAGTAGCCGGCTGTGATGTACCCATAGCGAACGGAGATATAGCACAGTCAATTACATCTACTCCTGCCTCTACTGCCTTCAGATATGTCATGCTCGCCACACCTGAAGTATAATGTGTGTGCAGCTGAATCGGAAGCTTGGTTGCCGACTTCATAGCTGAAATCATTTCGGAAGCCTTATATGGAACAAGCAGACCTGCCATATCCTTGATACAGATAGAATCCGCGCCCATTTCCTCAATCTTCTTAGCCATATCCATCCAGTATTCCATGGTATAAGCGTCGCCGAGTGTATAGGAAAGCGCTACCTGTGCATGTCCCCTACCTTCTCTTGCCTTAACCTTATTGGTTGCATTTACTGCTTCCTGTAAGTTTCTCAAATCATTCAAGCAGTCAAAAATACGGATTATATCTATACCGTTTGCTATAGATTTCTCTACAAAGCTGTCAACAACATCATCTGCATACGGTCTGTATCCTAAGATATTCTGACCTCTGAAAAGCATCTGCAGCTTGGTATTCTTGAACCCGTCTCTTAATTTTCTAAGTCTGTCCCACGGATCTTCCTTCAGGAAACGAAGGGATGCATCAAACGTTGCACCACCCCAGCATTCTACTGCGTGATAACCAACTTTATCCATTTTTTCTACGATTGGAAGCATCATTTCGGTAGGCATTCTTGTTGCAATCAGAGACTGATGTGCATCACGAAGAACGGTTTCCATGATTCCAATCGGTTTTTTAGCCTGTTCTGCCATTTCTATTTCCTCCTATTTTTATCTATTTAAAATACGCCGAATACTGCCATAAATGTTCCGGCTGCAACCGCTGTACCAATAACACCTGCTACGTTAGGTCCCATAGCATGCATTAAAAGGAAATTGGTAGGATCTGCTTCCGCACCGACCTTCTGAGAAACTCTCGCCGCCATAGGAACAGCAGATACACCAGCTGAGCCAATAAGCGGATTAACAGCGCCTTTTGTCAATACGCACATCAGCTTACCGAACAAGACACCCGCCGCGGTTCCAAATGCAAATGCAATCAAACCAAGTCCAACTATTTTCAGTGTATCCAAGTTTAAGAATGCCTCAGCACTTGTTGTCGCTCCTACGGAAGTACCCAGAATAATAACTACTATATACATAAGCGCATTGGAAGCTGTCTCTGTCAGCTGTCTTACTACGCCTGATTCCCTGAACAGGTTACCTAACATCAGCATACCAACCAACGGAGCCGTTGTAGGAAGAATCAGAGAAACTACGATTGTTACAACGATAGGGAACAAAATCTTCTCCAGTTTTGTAACAGGACGAAGCTGTGCCATTTTAATCTTTCTTTCCTTCTCAGTTGTAAAAAGCTTCATAATAGGCGGCTGAATAATCGGCACTAATGACATATATGAATATGCCGCAACCGCAATCGGTCCAAGTAACGTGGTCTGCTGCAGTTTGGTTGCAAGGAAAATAGATGTAGGACCATCTGCTCCACCGATAATGGAAATAGCCGCTGCTGCTTTATCGTTAAAGCCCATTGCTATTGCTCCGAAGTAAGCCGCAAAAATACCGAACTGAGCTGCCGCACCGAGCAGAAAACTCTTCGGATTAGCGATTAACGGACCAAAGTCTGTCATCGCTCCGACTCCCATAAAGATAAGAGACGGTAATATTGCCCACTCATCCAGTTTATAGAAATAATACAGTAAGCCGCCGCCTGCACCGCCTTCACCGTACTCGGCCATAATATCCGGATAGATATTAACAAGCAGCATACCAAAGGCTATCGGAACCAAAAGAAGCGGTTCAAATTCAAATTTGATAGCCAGAAATAGGAATACCAAAGCTACCAAAATCATCAGATAGTTGCCCCATGTCAGATTAAAGAAAGCTGTCTGATGTATAAGATTTGATAGCGTATTTGCTATGTAATCCATGTTTTTACCTCCTGTTGTAATTATACAAATTTATTCCACAACCTATATTAACCAGGCTGTGTCCGGATATCTAGTTCAATGTAGCAAGTAATGCGCCTGCTTCAACAGAATCTCCAACTGCTACATCAATGCTTGCTACTGTACCATCCTGAGGAGCAACAACCGGAATTTCCATCTTCATAGCTTCCAGAATAACAACAGCATCACCTTTCTTTACAGCCTGACCTACGCTTGCTTCCAACTTAAATACTTTTCCGGCTGCACCTGCTTCAATCTTAACGCTGCCCGCTGCTCCGCCTGCTGCAGGAGCTGCTGCTTTAGGAGCTGCTTTTGGAGCCGCCTTAGGCGCTGCGGGAGCTGCCGGTGCCGGTGCACCGCTTGTCTGACCTTCTTCTACTACTACATCATATACGCTTCCGTTTACGGTAATTGTATAGTTTTTCATTTTTTAATCCTCCATTATAATTTAATCTCTTAATCTACATATAAGTATTACTATTTAGGTATTTTACCATTTACTGTTTTTTGCTTTTCTGATAGATCTTACTACAAAACCATCTGTAGAACCAGAACCTTCATAAGCCGCTATTGCAGCAGAAATTACAGCTACCAGTTCCGTATCGTCCGAAAGTTCCTCTCTCTCGACAATCTGTGAAACAATATCATCTGCTTTTTTATTTTCCACCGGCTTCTTCGGCTCAAACAGCTTCGGAATCAACCCGAATGCAGCGATAATAAAGCTTATAAGAATCAGAACTACAAATACGGTTCCCATACCAAGCAAGGTATTCAGTCCGGCTCTCGCCATGCTTTCACCAAACGTGTAATCAATATTTGTGGATATGCTGACAGGCATATAATCCTCATATACGATTTCTATTATGGCATCATGCTTGCTGCCGTCTATTTTGGCGCTGATTGTTCCTTCCACAGCCCAAGTATGCAAAGCACCGTCACTGCCATAATCTACTTCACTAGTCATGGAATTCTCTGTAATTTCCAAAACTCCTACATAATTACCCATATCTTCGGCAGCGCTCTCCCAGCTTTCAATGGCACCTTCAATGATTGCCTCGTCCAAACCGAACTGTACGTAATAAGCAACCAAGCTGCTTTCCTGCTGTGTGGCATATGCCGTATCCAAATTAACTGTCCAGTTCTCCGCCAGTTCCANCGCNTCTTCATNCGACAGCAGNTTTTCCNCATNCTGTTCCTGCTCACCGCATGCCGTCAGTCCTGCCATACAGGTAATTATACCTAATATTATTAACCATTTTTTCATATTAAGTATCATCCTTTCTAAACTGTACCGTGTTTTTTCTCAGGACGGCCTTCATTCTTTGTAGCCAGCATTTCAAAAGCTCCAATGACATACTTTCTTGTGTCAACAGGCTCTATTATCTGGTCTACATATCCTCTTCTTGCCGCGCTTGTTACATTATTCTGCAGCGCTGCATAATCTTTTGCNCAGGAATCTATTGCGTCAGCGCCCTGACCGTCACAGATAATCTTAGCGGCTAANGATGCATCCATAGTNCCGATTTCCGCATTCGGCCANGCCATTGTGATATCNGCACCGATTGCCTTAGAATTCATAACTGTATATGCACTGCCGTATGCTTTTCCGATTACAACATTTACCTTCGGAACGGTTGCATTTGCAAACGCATATGTAAGCTTTGCAGCTGCCTTAGCCATTCTTCTCTCAGAGCATTTATCAGCAAGGAATCCTTTTACNTTTGTAAGTGATAATACCGGAATCTCAAATGCATCGCAGAAATTGATAAAGCGCGCAGCCTTTTCAGCGCCGCCTTCCGATATAACCGCATCAAATTTCTCGGTTGCTTCGCCGTTCTCGTTATAAACTTCTGTACGGTTAGCTACTGCACCGACAGTTGCACCGTTAAGTCTGATAAATCCTGTAACCATATCCTTTGCATAATTCTGCTTTACCTCAAANAATACTCCGTCATCTGCAATCTGGGATAAAGCTATGGAAGTATCGCCTACACAGTTTACGATTTCCGGACATCCTCTGTTCAAATCGTCCGNGCAGTCAGTCAATGCGATATCTTCATTATTTGCAGGAAGCATGGATACCAACTGCCTGATCTGTGCAAGGATAGATGCTTCATCCGCAACAACATCAATATTTCCGGTTTTTTCACTCTGGAATGATGCTGCACTTGTATCACATTTTGTAATCACATTGCCATCCAGCGTATTGGGAGCATTTACGAATAATTTCGCCTTNTCTGCCTCCATGAATGTGAAATCAGTCAGTCCGGGAACAACAGCAAGTCCACCCCCGCAGGTTCCAAAAACTGCGNTAATCTGNGGNATCACACCGGAAGCTAACGTCTGTTTTAAGTAAATCTCACCGAACGCATTAAGAGCGTCGGTCGCCTCCTGTAATCTAAGACCGGCAGAATCAAGCAGCCCNATAACAGGTGCGCCCGTTTTCATTGCCAAATCATAGAGGTTTGCAATTTTCTTTGCATGCATCTCGCCGACCGTTCCGTTTAATACGGATGCATCCTGGCTGTATACATACACAAGATTGCCATCAATAACTCCATACCCGGTGATAACACCGTCTGAAGGAGTCTCTGTTTGTTTCAGATTGAAATCTGTTGCCCTTGCAGTAACAAGCGCACCAATCTCAACGAAACTGTTTTCATCGAGTAAAGCATTAATTCTTTGACCCGCTTGAGAAATAGTACTCATTTTTCAGCCCTCCATTTATCTTACTTGAAAATAATAAAAACTTTTTATGATGTGCATAAGACACACAGTATAGTGTAACATATATTAATGAAATCGACTAGATTATTTTTCAAAAATATGAAAATATATGAAAATAAAGTTTCACTATGTATTTAAATATCCAAAAATAACTTGTTTTCTCTATCTCTTCGGTCGTAATGACAGTGTACGCCTTTATCAGTTCGCCGTTAAGATAATAAGATACCTGCCCTACGTTATCTCCGATATGTACAGGAGCNTCAAGGCAGTCTGCCAGATTGGTCTTGACTTCTANTTTATCCTCATCGCACAGCAGATACCGCAGACTTTTCCCATCCGGTTCTTCAAGCGAAACAGCGGCATAAGCTTTCTCGTATGGAGTCGCATTTTCCCCTGCGATTCCTTCTGTAACCGGAATATCATCAAACCTGACCTCTTCATATATATCCCGATACTGAAAATGTTCCATACCATATTGTGCCAGCNTTTTCATATCGCTCCATTTATAAGTCTTATTGTTCGGCCAGCCGCAGGCAAGNAGCGCCACNGTANAAACCCTGCCTTCACTTTCAATCGCNCCGACATANCAGTANCCNGCNTTATTGGTAAAACCNGTTTTNCCTGACAGGGCTTCATCCATCATATTTAAAAAGTTATTATGATTATTGCAGTGAAAACTCCTTGCTCCGCTTACATCGCAAAAATCATACTCCCAGGTACGGGTAATTTTNAGAAATTCATCCTTTGCCTCCGAATCAGTTACACAGTATGCCATGATTTTTGCAAGGTCGGCAGCCGTAGTAGAATGTATCCTGCCTGTGTCGCTTACCGTAGCGTCCAGTCCGTTAGGTGTAATAAAAAAAGTATCATAACAGCCGATATCTCTCGCTTTCTGGTTCATCATGGCGGCAAACTGCTCCACGCTTCCCCCAACAGCTTCCGCAATTGCTACCGCTGAATCATTATGCGACTCCAACATCAGGGAATAAAGCAGATCTCCAAGCCTGTATTGCTCTCCCTGCTGCATATAAAGCTTGACTTTCGGCATACTCGCCGCATATGCGGAAACTTCAACGATATCATCCGGATTGCCGTATTCCAGCGCTAAAATACAGGTCATGATTTTCGTTGTACTTGCCATCGGCAGTATCTCTTTTTCATTTTTTCCGTATAAAACACGACCCGAATCAGCATCCATAAGTACGGCTGCCTGAGCATAAAGCTGCAGCTCCGTAACATTACTGTCTTCTTTTGCATATGCGCAAAGCGTCTCTGATATAATAACAGTTGTCATTAGTAATAAAGTCAGGCTTTGCAGCCTGACTTGCAAGAATTTCTTCACAATCCTTGTTAACCTGCCACCATTGTTCTCACACATAGATTAACCCGAAATTTTTTAATTGTTAATGTATATGCGCGTAAAACAGGTGTAATAACAATAACAGCCGTTATATATCTAACTGCAGTTGTACCTCCGATTCAGCCTGCAGTTTAAATTCCTCCATCTGTACCGGATTAATCTCCGGAAGATCATCAATCGACTTAACACCGAAGCTTCTTAAAAACTGTTCCGTGGTTCCAAATAATAACGGGCGTCCCGGTGCGTCAAGCCTTCCCACTTCTGCGATCAAATCAAACTCAATAAGTCTGTTGACCGCATGGTCGCAGCTTACGCCACGGACCTTCTCTATTTCCAGCCTGGTAACCGGCTGCTTATATGCAATAATTGACAAGGTTTCCAGTAAAGTATCTGTCAGTACATATTTTTTTGGCGTCTTGGCAATCTTTATCAAGTACTCATAAAGTTCTCCTTTAGTACAGAGCTGCACTGCATTGTCCAATGTAGTCAATTCAATTCCTCTGTCCTCTTTTCTATATTCCTCCGCCATCTCTTCCAGAATTTCTTTGGTCGTCTGTACGTCCTCTTCTATGACATCCGCTAATCTTTCAATCTCAACGGAATCCCCCATNGTAAAGAGTATGGCTTCCAATACTGATTTTGCCTTTTGTCTCTCCATTCTAACAAATACTCTCCTTTTCCTTAAANTCGCTNCTNNTCNTTNGATGTAATAATAATATCTGCAAAAGTATCTTCCTGCTCAATTCCGATTTTTCCTATTTTCATCATTTCAAGGATTACCAGAAANGTTACTATGACCTCCATCTTNCTGCTCTGCTTCTCCAGCAGNTTNCNNAAACTGAATGTCTTATGACTCTTGATATAATCTTCTATGTATAATGTCTTCGCATCCATATCAATTTCGTCTTTTTCAATTTTTCCGAATGTGCTTCTGACGGGGTCTATTTTATCCTCCTGTCTTCTCATTACATACTTAAAAATCTCNTGCANTTTGGCAAGCGTCATATCNCCAATCANTTCTTCATAATCGACAGGCTGCCTGTATTCNCTCACTTCCTTAGGCAGCGTNGGTTTCTTATANAANCTGCGTTCNGCTTCAAGCATTCTGTCNTTTAACTCATAGGACATATATTTACACATTTTATATTNCANCAACTGCTCTACCAGTTCCGTTCTTGGGTCTTCCTCTTCACCCTCTTCGTTTACCTCTCTTGGNANNAGCATNCGGCANTTAATATCAATCAGAGTTGCCGCCATCACGAGAAATTCACTCATGACATTCATATCTTCTGTTTCCATCTGTTTGATGTAGTCAAGATANTGCTCCGTAATTTCTACGATNGGGATGTCGTAAATATCCACCTTGTTTTTATCTATCAAATGTAATAACAAATCCAGAGNGCCNTCAAAAACCTCCAGTTTTACGGGAATTGCCATAACATGTCCACCTTTTCTACCACCCGCTTCTTAAGCCGGCATCAAATGTATCACTACCAGTTCTCCCGGGTTGAATATTCTNAGTGGAAGTGTATGCATTCCAAGCCCTCTGCTTAGAATCATAACACTCCCATCNTTCTCAAACTTTCCACCGTCATACTTTGGAAAAAGAGTCCATTTGGGAGACACCACGCCGCCAATAACCGGAAGCCGCATCAGTCCTCCATGTACATGCCCTGAAACAACTAAATCAGCTCCCCACCTCGAATATTCTTCGAAGTAATCCGGATTATGCGCTATCAAAATCTGAAATTTNTCCTTATCAGNAGCGCCTATCATATCCCGCAAATAATTTTCCGGCATCGGATATATGTGGAANTTCCTATAATAGCATCTGTCNAACTGCAGACCACATATATTTATATTAACAGACGGTATCTCAACACTTTCATTAATTAACGGCTCTATTCCGGCCTTATTCAGACTCTCTACATAATTTTCATATATATTTCCGTATTGCTTAGGATTAAGAGCCATACGGTGCTCATGGTTTCCCATTCCGCAATAAACGGGGTATTTTGCTCCNAGCTGCTCCATCAGCCTGACTGCCACATGATATTGTTCACCCTTACATGCAGTCATAATATCTCCGGCAGCCAGAATAGCGTCAGGCGNCAGCTCTTNTATCTTCGACAGCAGTTTTTCATTCTGTTGTCCAAATGACTTATTGTGCAAGTCTGATATCAGTACAAAAGTACATTCTTTGGCTATCTTTTTTGACTTAATCTCATAGCGNACCGTCACAAAGCGGTTACAGTCATAGCACATGACTAATACAAAAAAGCAGATAAGAATTCCTATGATAATAAGTATAGTAGTGAGCATTACTTTTCTCCATATCCTAATCAGTACAACTTATAAAGTATATCATATTCAATAACAAAACCGCAACAAAAAATCATCATCGTACAAAGATTGAAATGTCATGATACCAGATACTTAAGCCAGAGCTTACGGAGATAATGCAGGTATCCCGCTTTCTCCACGGAGTCCGCCGCCAGAATGGATACACTTCCTATTCGCTTGCCATTCAGCTTATAGACTGCCTCACCTATGGCATCTCCCTGAGAGACAGGCGCCTCTACTATTTTAGGAAGGCTTATTTCCTTCTCAATGTCATTCAGATTGCTTCCTGCCGTATCCAGATAATTAAACTCCCCCGCGTATGCAAGCGCGACATTTTCCTCCACTCCCCCGTGTATCTGCTGTGCAGGGAGCATATCTTTATTTTCATCCGTATACATATTGCTTACACTATAACCGTAATTTAAAAGCGTCATGGCATCTGCAAACCTTGTATCTTTATCCGGCGCTGCCATGACAACTGCAATAAGTTCCATACCATCCTTATTTGCAGTCGCCGAGAGACAATAAAGGGCTTTAGAAGTAGAACCTGTTTTTAATCCCGTCGCCCACTCGTACTGTTTTAACAGCTTATTGGTGCTGGATAAGGTAAAAGTAGATGTCCCGCGTGAGGTACGGTGCTCAATATCTTCCATCCAGATGCCGGTATAATCTAAAACTTCCGGATACTTCGTTATCAGTTCTCTTGACATAATTGCTACGTCTTTCGCAGAAGTATAGTGATTGTCGGAATCCGTAAGTCCGCAGCAGTCTTCAAAGTGCGTATTCTGCATTCCCAGACTTTCCGCTTTATCATTCATCAGCTTCACAAATTCGCTCTCGCTTCCCGCTATGTATTCCGCAACCGCCACACTGGCGTCATTTCCCGACGCTACCGCGATACATTTGATCATGGTATCCAGCGTCTGGGTTTCACCTTCATCAAGAAATACCTGTGAACCGCCCATAGATTTGGCGTATGAACTGGTTGTAATCTTATCCTCCAAATGAATCCTGCCGCTCTTCAAATGCTCGAATATAATGAGCAGCGTCATAATCTTCGTAATACTTGCCGGACTCCTTCGCGTATTGGCATCCTGCTCACAGATAATCTGTCCGGTAGAGGCTTCCATAACGACATAGGACGGCGTTGCAACATCTGGCGCAGCATAGACTTTCATAGGTATGTATACACACATATTGACACATAAACATATCATCATAAGCAGAGTATAAATACGTTTTCTTCTTTTTTTCAACATCCATCTCTCCTGCATATTTCTCTATAATATAGATATTACCGAAGGTGAAATGTTTATGACTATGATATGCTTTTTTTCACAATATAAGTGTCTCCAATATGAATCGCACTAAAAAAACAAAATCCCTGACAAACATCAGGGATTTGCTCTTCATTAATTGTATTTACGTTTTCTTGCTGCTTCAGATTTTTTCTTACGTCTTACGCTTGGTTTCTCGTAATGCTCTCTCTTACGAATCTCCTGTTGAATACCGGCTTTCGCACAGCTTCTTTTAAAACGACGTAATGCACTATCCAAAGTCTCGTTCTCTTTTACGATTACGTTCGACATTCCGCACCTGACCTCCCTTCAGTCCCTAACAAGTAACTTGACTGATTGGGTTATTAATGCGCACACGCGCACTGTGTATCTACACACAATATAAATTATACCACAATCTGGATATGAGTCAACTACTATTTTTTCATATAAACCCTTTTTCTGCGTTAAAAATATATACCCAATTAAACAGAACCGTAAACATCGTCTTTCTCCTTATCAGCACAGCGGGCTTTTCTTTCATGTACAGTATATCACAAGGCACAACATAAGACTAATATAAAATATTCCGCAAACTCAATTTTCATGGTACACTTAATATCACAAAGTACAAACCGGCCTCATAAACCTAATGAAAGAAGGAAGCCCAATATATGAAAACTGTAGGTATTATTGCAGAATACAATCCGTTCCACAACGGACATGCATATCAGATTGCAGAGGCAAAGAAAATCACCGGAGCAGATTACTGTGTCGTCATAATGAGTGGAAATTTCATGCAGCGTGGTATTCCCGCGATAATGGATAAATCGCTTCGCATACAGTCTGCTCTTATGTGCGGCGCTGACCTGGTGCTCGAACTGCCTGTTCATTATGCTACGGGCAGCGCAGAATACTTCGCATCCGGTTCCATCGCAATGTTGGACAGACTTAATGTTATCGACTGCCTGTGTTTCGGCAGCGAATGCGGAAATATACAGGCATTATCTGTGCTGTCTGACGCACTTGTATCTGAAAGTGAAGAATTTAAAGACCTGATTAAACAAAATATGAAGGCCGGTTCTTCTTATCCCAAAGCAAGAAATAATGCGCTTATTGCTTCTTCACCAAGACTTGCCGGGTACTCCGATATTCTCCAATTTCCAAATAATATACTTGGCATAGAATATCTGAAGGCGCTAAAAAAACGCGGCAGCCATATAGAGACATATACTATATCACGAAAAGGATCGGACTATCATGATGATTCTATTAATGATTCATATAGCTCTGCTCTCGCAATCAGAGAGTCTATTGAAGTGAATCATGATATAAGCCTTATAAAAGAACAACTTCCCGAAACCGTATATAAATTACTGAAAGAGAACTATCTAAAAACATTTCCGATTACTATAAAAGATTTCTCTTCCCTGATTCTTTATAAACTCATTAAGGAACAGGAAAACGGCTATAGCCGGTATTTCGATATCGACAAAGCTTTTTCAGACAGACTGGAAAGCCTTATTTATTCCTATACGGATTATACTTCATTCTGTGAAAAAATAAAGACACGGAATATTACCCATTCAAGAGTAGCAAGAAATTTACTGCATATTCTGTTAGATATTTATCAGTCAGATGTAGATGCTTTTTGCGCGGACGATTATGTGTACTATGCGAGAATTGTCGGTTTTAGGAAAGAAGCCGCTCCACTTCTGTCAGCTATAAAGGAGAAGACTTCTATTCCTCTTATTTCCAAGCTGGCTGA
>JAAUZS010000040.1 GCA_014804495.1 Lachnospiraceae bacterium | reverse complement strand
GTACGTAATCCGATTTTAACAAGTACGGATTTGTTGAAAATCAAAAATATGAAATCAGAAGGCTTCAAAGTGGAGGTCGTTCCGATTACTTATTATAAAAACACAAGNCTNGAGAAGGCAATCGACAGACTTTTCGTTGAAGTGGACAGGGCTTTCCGCGGCGGNGTCAATATANTGATTCTNTCNGACAGNGGAGTNGACGAAAANCGTGTGGCTATTCCNTCACTNNNGGCAGTATCNGCTTTGCAGCAGCATTTGGTAAATACGAAGAAAAGAACCAGTGTNGCAATCGTATTNGAGTCGGCAGAACCAAGAGAAGTGCATCATTTTGCGACACTCTTAGGTTTCGGCGCTTCTGCGATTAACCCGTATCTGGCGCAGGAGAGNATACGTGAGCTGATTGATAATCATATGCTGGATAAGGATTANTATGCGGCGGTGAACGACTACAATGATGCTATTCTGCATGGAATAATTAAAATTGCTTCCAAGATGGGTATTTCTACNATNCAGTCTTATCAGGGCTCNAAGATTTTTGAAGCAATCGGCATTGATAAGGAAGTAATTAATAAATANTTTACNAATACGGTNTGCCGNGTAGGCGGAATTACANTNAAGGATATTGAAAAAGAAGTAGATACTTTGCATTCCATGGCTTTTGACCCGCTTGGTCTGGCTACTGACTTAGCATTAGACAGCCCCGGACATCACCAGATGAGAAGCGGTGCGGATGAACATCTTTACAATCCTGAAACCATTCATTTGCTTCAGGAATCTGCTAAACGCGGTGACTATGAGATGTTCAAGCAATATACCAAAGCAGTCAATAGCGAAGACAGTATTAAGACCCTTCGTGGCCTGATGGATTTCAATTATGCGAAGAAACCTGTGCCAATAGAGGAAGTTGAGAGTGTTGACACTATTGTCACAAGATTTAAGACAGGCGCGATGTCTTATGGNTCNATTTCTAAAGAAGCACATGAGACNATGGCNATCGCNATGAACAGACTTCATGGNAAATCCAATTCNGGNGAAGGCGGCGAGGATAAGGANAGANTGACNATCGGAGCNGATGGNCTTAACAGATGCTCNGCNATCAAGCAGGTAGCAAGCGGTCGCTTCGGTGTAACAAGCGAATACTTAAACAGTGCGCAGGAAATACAGATTAAGATGGCTCAGGGGGCGAAGCCGGGNGAGGGCGGACANCTTCCNGGCGGAAAAGTATACCCGTGGATAGCTAAGACNAGGCANTCAACGGCNGGCGTAAGNCTGATTTCACCGCCGCCTCANCATGANATATATTCGATTGAAGATTTGGCGCAGCTTATTTATGATTTAAAGAATGCCAATACAAGGGCAAGAATNTCNGTGAAGCTTGTNTCNGAGGCAGGNGTAGGCACGGTGGCAGCAGGTGTGGCAAANGCAGGNGCACAGGTAGTTNTGGTGTCNGGTTATGACGGAGGTACAGGAGCGGCNCCGCGCAGNTCCATTCATAATGCNGGNCTTCCGTGGGAACTNGGACTTGCAGANACACATCAGACTCTGATTCAGAATGGGTTAAGAAATAAGGTACGTATTGAGACTGACGGTAAACTGATGAGCGGAAGGGACGTTGCTATCGCGGCAATTCTCGGCGCAGAGGAATTCGGATTTGCAACCGCGCCGCTTGTTACGATGGGTTGTGTNATGATGAGNGTCTGCAATCTGGATACCTGTCCTGTCGGAGTGGCGACNCANAATCCNGAGCTCAGAAANNGNTTTAAGGGAAAACCGGAGTATGTTGAGAATTTCATGAAGTTCATAGCNCAGGAGTTACGGGAATATATGGCAGCTTTGGGCGTGCGTACCGTGGATGAACTGGTTGGACGGACAGATTTGCTTAAGGTTAAGGATAATCTGCCTGATAAACTTAAGAAAGTAGATTTGAGCCTGATTCTTNNNAATCCTTATGTGGGAAGCAAGGAGAAAGTGATTTTCGACCCGAAGCAGGTTTATGATTTTGAACTTGAAAAGACTCTGGATGAAAAAGTGCTGNTAAGNCAGCTTAANANNGCNATGGAAACAGGCTCAAAGAGAAGTCTGGAAGTTGATGTTTCGAATACTGACCGTACATTCGGGACGATACTGGGCTCTGAAATTACCAGAAAATTCGGCGATAAGCTGGAAGNGGATACATACCGGATTTTGTGCAACGGCTCAGGCGGTCAGAGTTTCGGTGCCTTTATTCCTAAGGGATTGACCTTAGAGCTCGTCGGTGATTCCAATGACTACTTTGGTAANGGGCTTTCNGGCGGAAANTTAATCGTATATCCGCCCAAAGGTTCNAAATTCAAGCAGGATGAGAATATNATCATCGGNAANGTGGCGCTATACGGAGCTACCTCCGGTAAGGCGTTTATCAATGGAGTGGCAGGAGAGAGATTCTGTGTCCGTAATTCGGGAGCAATCGCCGTTGTTGAAGGTGTAGGCGACCACGGCTGCGAGTATATGACAGGAGGGCGCGTCGTAGTCTTAGGCGTGACCGGAAAGAACTTTGCGGCAGGCATGAGCGGCGGTATAGCCTATGTTTTGGACGAAAACAACGATTTATACACCAAGGTCAATAAGGAAATGGTTTCTTCCTATGAAATTACTTCCAAATATGATGTCATTGAGCTTAAGGAGATGATTAAGGAACACGTTGCTTTGACTAATTCAGTCAAAGGCAAGGAGATTCTGGATAATTTCGGCGAATATCTTCCTAAGTTCAAGAAGATTATTCCGCACGACTATGAGCGTATGCTTAAGCTTATCGTTCAGATGGAGGAAAAAGGACTGAGCGCCGAACAGGCTCAGATTGAAGCATTTTACGCAAACATGGCGAAATAATAGGTTGAAAATCAGAGAGATTATAGAAGGGAAGTAGAGAATATGGGAAAACCTACCGGATTTTTGGATTATGAGCGTAAGGTTTCGGTTGATGTGAGTCCGAAACAACGTATAAAAAATTTTAATGAATTTCATGAGCACCTTTCCATGGAAGAACAGCAGCTGCAGGGAGCGCGCTGCATGGATTGCGGAGTGCCTTTCTGCCAGTCGGGAATGACGCTTTGCGGCATGACTTCAGGCTGTCCCTTGCACAATCTGGTGCCTGAATGGAACGATTTGGTTTATACGGGGAACTGGGAGCAGGCATATAACCGTCTGCATAAGACCAATAATTTCCCGGAATTTACATCGAGAGTATGCCCGGCATTGTGCGAAGCAGCCTGTACATGTAATCTGACAGGAGAGCCGGTGTCTACCAAGGAAAATGAATATGCGATTATAGAGAATGCATATGAAAAAGGCTATGCCGCTGCAAAGCCTCCTAAGACCAGAACAGGCAAGAACGTAGCTGTTGTGGGGAGTGGCCCCTCAGGTCTGGCAGTAGCGGACCAATTGAATAAGAGGGGACATTCGGTAACGGTATTTGAGCGTTCTGACAGAATCGGCGGACTTCTTATGTATGGAATTCCGAATATGAAGCTTGAAAAGCACGTTATTGAGCGCAAGATTAAGGTAATGGAGGAAGAAGGCGTTGTTTTTGAAACAAATGCCGATATCGGAAAAGGAGTAAAAGCAGCGAAGCTGTTAAAGGATTTTGACCGCGTGGTGCTAGCATGCGGCTCCTCTAATCCGAGAGATATTGATGCGCCCGGCAGAGATGCGAAAGGTATATACTTTGCAGTTGATTTCTTAAGCAGAAACACAAAGAGCCTGCTGGATTCCGATTTTAAGGATAAACAATATGTGGATACCAAGGACAAAAATGTAGTCATCATAGGCGGCGGCGATACCGGCAATGACTGTGTAGGTACGGCAATCAGGCACGGCGCAAAATCCGTGACTCAAATTGAGATGATGCCAAAGGCTCCTGATGAGAGAGCGCAGAACAACCCGTGGCCGGAGTGGCCTAAAATCTGCAAGACCGATTATGGTCAGCAGGAGGCAATCGCGGTTTACGGTCACGACCCGCGTATCTATGAATCCACGGTTAAGGAGTTTATCAAAGACAAGGACGGAAACCTGAAGGGGGTAAAGATAGTCAGCCTCACATGGGAAAAAGACGCTGCCACAGGCCGTATGAATATGAAAGAAGTAGGCGGTTCCGAAAAGGTGCTGGATGCGGAAATCGTATTGATTGCGGCTGGCTTTCTGGGAAGCCAGAAATATGTGACTGATGCCTTCAAGGTTGAACTGGACGGAAGAACCAATGTAAAGACCGCCCCGGGAGCCTTTAAGACAAGCGTGGATAACGTATTTGTTACAGGAGATATGCATACAGGGCAGTCGCTGGTGGTTAAGGCGATACGCCAGGGCAGAGAGTGTGCAAGAGAGGTTGATGAGAGTTTGATGGGGTATACGAATTTGTATATTCAGTGAGTTGAATGGTATAAAAATAAGTTGGTCATGACAAAACTTGTTGTCATGACCAATTAAATTTTAATAGAACTGTGCGTATGTTTGTGGTAAGATAATGATGCCTGAGTAATTTAGCAAATTACAGGCTATGAAAAGCCATAAATTTGTTGATACAATCGAGAAAGGATTCATGCACTGGGCGCGTGATTTGGTTCATGAGAAACATATGAGAAAAATAATTAGTAAACGCACAGTACTTACAACGCTGTTTTTTTGTCTTTTTGCACATGGATACAGGTTTGCTAACAACATCCTGTCACACGATGCACTATTGCAGGTAGTACAAAATGACAGCGCCTGGCAGATAGCTCTTGGAAGGATAATGTATCCGGTTTTGATTCTTCTAAGAGGCGGAATATGCACACCGTGGCTGATATGCGCTCTGGAAACGGTGTTGCTTATATTGACCGTGTGTTTTTTGGCAGATTTATTCGATATATGTTCTGATTCGCGGCTGGTAGTACTTTCAGGAATTGTGGTATGCAGCCATACTTTTATAAGTGCAAATGCTGCTTTTCTGCAATGTGCCGATTTTTATGCTTTTGCATTATTTATGAGCGTATTGGGTGTATGGCTCATGAAAAAGGGCGGCATATTCAATACCGTTGCCGGCATAATCTGTCTTGTCCTATGTCTTGGCACATATCAGGCATATATATGCGTCACCCTTGCCCTCATCGTAATGATTGCAATACGTAGGCTGTCAGATGGCGAATATTGGCATTCCATTGCCAGAAATCTATTCAAATATGCCCTGGTTTTGTTTGCCACGGCTTTTCTTTATTTGGCAGGCTGGAAGATACTTCAGCGTATATTTGGCATATGGACTGCCGATACATATAATGGTATGGCGCATCTTGGCGATTACTCAGATATATCTTTTGTCTCAGTCATTATTACCTGTTATAAAAATTTTTTTGGTTTTTTCATTAATCCCAGACCTTTTTCAACTATGACGTTCAGGAATATCAACATGAGCATCTTATGGAAATGGCTGATCAGGCTCGTAAATGCTGTTATATTCGTTAAGCTCGGAATCAATATGTATAGAATCA
>JAAUZS010000039.1 GCA_014804495.1 Lachnospiraceae bacterium | reverse complement strand
TGACCAATGACAGAGCTTTGCCCACACCAGTCTGTATCTACCGTTGCCTTCCGCCCGCAGTTCTTTTTCACCGTCTCCAAAAGGAGTTGTAAAATGATTGGGCTGTCTTCTGAAATAACCGTTCGCGTCTATCTCCGATATAGTTTCCCTGGGACGAACCCTTATTTTTTTTCCGTTTACTACTTCATAATCATATGGTTCCATTCTGTTTTTCTCCTATTAAAATTCCTTATATAATATATTCGGGATCCATCTCAAGCATATGCATTTTCGCCAAAAATTCCTTCGTTCTGTCATTCCGGGGTTTATAAAATACCTGTTTTGGCGTTCCATCCTCAACGATTACACCTTTATCAATGAAAATCACTCTGTTTGAAACATTTCTCACAAATGCCATCTCATGAGATACCAAAAGCATGGTAAAGCCCTCTGAAGCAATCTGTTTGATGACGTCCAGTACTTCCCCCACCATCTCCGGATCCAATGCGGATGTCGGCTCGTCAAACAGCAAAAGCTTCGGTCTCATCGCCAAAGCTCTTGCGATAGCAACTCTTTGCTGCTGACCGCCAGAGAGATGTCTGGGGTAATGGTTTGCCCATCCCAACATACCCACTCTATTCAATTCTTCCATAGCGATTTCTCTGGCTTCCGTCTTGGATTTCTTTTGGACGACCCTCAATCCTTCTTCCACATTTTCCAACGCTGTTTTCCGCTCAAACAAATTGAATTGCTGAAATACCATTCCTGTATTTTGTCGCAGCTCCAAGATCTCATTTTTGTTCTTTTTAGAGGAAAGGTTGATTTCCCTGTCCTGAAGCCTTATTGTTCCTTTTTCAGGTATCTCCAGTTGATTCAGACAGCGAAGAAATGTAGACTTTCCCGTCCCGGATGGTCCGATAATTCCTATTACATTTCCCTGATCGATATCCAGATTAATTCCATCCAGCACTACGTTTTCTTTATATTTTTTATGCAGATCCCTGATTTGTATAAAGCTCATAGCCGCTCTCCTTGTCGTTTATTCTTTCCCATGTTCCACAAAGGTTTCCACCTGTTCCGGTATTGCCAGTTTCCTTTCGGCAAATTTAAGAATCTGTTCTATTACTATCGTCACAAGCCAATAAATAATCGCCAGAGAGCAATAGACCTCAAAATAACGATAGTTTCTTCCCCCTATGATTTTCCCCTGTGCTGTGATTTCCACCACCGCACAGGTAAATGCCAGAGAGGTTCCTTTGATAGCTGATATCAGTGAATTTCCAATCGTAGGAAGCGCAACGGTCATTGCTTCAGGGAGAATGATCCTCCTTAATGCCTGTCCATAGGTCATTCCCAATGCATAGGCTGCTTCCACCTGCCCCCTCCCGACACTCATGAGCGCAGAACGGATCATCTCTGCACTGAATGCCGAGGAATTCAGTCCCAATGCAAGCACAGCATACAAAAATCCCGGGATATTTGCTACCGCAAGGTTTGTTCCATACTTCTGATTTAAACACTTGAAAAACATAGGCACTCCAAAATATACGATATAAAGCTGAACTAATACCGGAGTCCCCCTGACCATTGACACGAAGACCGCTGCGATCTGCTTTAATATTGGAATCTCTTTTATTTTTATGATTGCCAGAAAAAGCCCCAGAACCAGACCCATAAGCATTGCAAGCAATGCCAGCTCCAATGTTATGGGAAGATATGTAAGCAATTCAGGGATATTTGTCAGCACTTGGTTAAAGTCAAAAAGCTTTGTCATAACTGTTTCCTTCTCAATCTAAATATTTTTCTACCAGCACACAGCTAAAACCCAATTTCTTTCTGTGCCTTAGTTTCTCTTCTTCACTTTGAATGCGGGGAGGATGGTCCTCATATATTTCAGGATTCACATCCGGAACCAGATGATATCCGCACTTCTCATAAAATGCCGCTGCCCGATCCTGAGAATTGATCACAATATGTCGATATCCTTTTTCTTTAATCCACATTTCTGCTTCCTCTATCAAAATGCGTCCTATACCACTTCTCTGTCTTTCGCGAACAACGCAAACCCTTCCAATCTTTCCAATATCCTCTCTTGGATATGTGATCCGGCAGCCGGCTATGGGTCTGTGATCTTCTGCCAGCACAACAGCTTCCAGCGTTTCTATAGGTTCGTCATGCCCGAACTCAATTTCAAGCGGAATACCCTGCCCAAAGACAAAAGCATCCATCCTTACATAATCATATGCTTTATACAGCCATGCCGGTGCGTTCCCCTTTTCGATTCTGTAAATTTCCACAATGCTGCCTCCTTTCCGATGTTTCAATTTATCAGTTAAGGGTCACTTCAAGATCCTTTGCGGCAGGACTTGTGTCTGTTCCAAAATATCTGGTCAAAATTTCCGCAAGAGTCCCATCTTCCTTGAGCTCTATGATAACTGCATCCACATCCTCCCTGAGTGCTTTCCCATTATCATCTTTGGGGAAAAGGAAATATGTGCTGTTATGCGGACTGATAAATTCCTGAGTCTCATCATCAAGAGGATTGCCGACCAAATCGTTTTCCATTCCAAACTGTCCAATCAGTGTATCAAGGATAGGTCCATCATCTATTGCCACATCTGTCTTTCCGTCTACGATATTCTGGAATTTAATCTGGAAACCTGACTCTGTATATAAAATATCAATAGTATGTTCCGGATTCTGCTCATTCCAATGTTCCAATGCCAGTGCTTTATTATTGCCTGCACCAACCTCCACCTTATACCCTCTGTCCGCAATATCCTGTAACCCTGTAAGCGGAGCATCTCCGATTCTCTGAATAAAAACATCATACCCCGTTTTATAGGGAAGGCTGTAATAATATAACTCGCCCCGTTCTTCCCTCCATGCGTAATTATTGACTGCCAGATCATACAGACCGCTGCTAAGCCCTGTCAGCGGATCGTCAGCTTTTATGATCTCCAATTCGTATTGAGGAAGTCTCTCAAAGACCGCTTTCAGGATTTCTATATCGCTTCCGCCAATCTCATTGTTTTCGTCTACGACCATATAAGGCGCCGGACCTCCTGTGGTAGCCACGGTAATCTTTTTGACGCCGGATGCATCATTGTCACCGTTACTGCTGCCACATCCGCTCAGAGTGCCGAGTGTCAATACTACAGTCAAAATTGATGCCAGTGCTTTCTTTCCAATATTCTTTTTCATAATTTTCCTCTTTTCTGCGCCCATCCAGCGCTTTGTATTTTTATAGTGATTCCTTTCGCTTTTTCATAACCTTCTAATTATTACTAAGAAGCCCCTTTAACGGATTAACTGTTACGTCGAAATCAGATCTGTAATTAGTCGGCTCTCTATCCTCCCATGACGGAGAATTCCAAATAGTGTCCGAAATCTCTGACTGGTAATCCTCTGCTGTTTCACCTTCCGGATGCTTTAGGAATATATTTACCGGATCAGATGAAAGCTTCTTTCTCTCACCGTCACTCTTCCAAAGTTCCTCAAATGGAATCAGCGGTACGATTCTTTCCTCATAACCTTTGAAAGGACCACCCATTCCGGTCTTTCTGGGCAGACCATCGTGGAAGAATGTATACTTAGCAAATGTCGGGATGCTATAAAGGTCTTTAATATATCCCCAAATATTCTTATACTCAGTAATTCTCTTTTTCATCGGTCCGATATTTCTAAAGTATCCTGTCTCCCATCGAACCAAAGAAACATATGCCCTGATATCAGAATCGGTAATGTAATCACCAAACAAGAACCGGTTCGTCTCAAGTCTCTTATCAAGTTTTTCCAGCGAATCAAAAAAGTCATCATAGCCTTCACTATAAGCTTCCCATGATACACCAAACGCCATACGATAGTGACCATTGTTGATATGAGGGAAGAGCCAATCATTCAGTTCATCGATTTCCTTACGATATTTCTTAGGATAAAGATCCGGTGCATCAACCGGCTGGAACTTTCTAAACTGTACCTCAATATAGTTAGATAGTCTGTGATAATCGTTATTAACCGCCTTTTTTTCCATAACATCTACAAAGGTCGGAGTAGTTGCGCGCCCTTTATAATCAGGCTTGGCATTCTTATAAAACTCACTTAAGAAATGAACTCCTGTAATAGGATCCTTAAACTCAGGCTGGTCTGAAAAGCCGTGACCATACTTATTGGATGCACCCGTGTGACTGGTTGTCTGATCTGCAATTACATCCTGAAGGCCAAGTAAGTCTCTTGCGATAACCGGTCTATTAGACCAATTACATCCATGAGCCCAATAGATTGCATATCTTTTATTTTCTGCCTTAAATTCATCTTCCTTATTGCCAAACTTCTTTATGAAGCTATTAGGTTGACGCACGAAAACCCCTCTCTCGTTCGTTTCATCTTTCTGTTCGTTTGGTCTTGGCGCAAGTCCTCCTGCCTCGGCTGCAAATTGCTCTGCCAATTCATCTGTATAAGATTGTAATATTTCTTCCGTGCTAACCGCTTTTGTATTAAATTCACAGCATCCCATATTCGTTTTCCTCCATAAAATTAATATTTGTTTGCCAGCTCTACAAGCATCATTCCATTTCATAAAAAAGCAGCTGCCATATGCTTATGACAACTGCCAGCTTTGTGTTTCGTAAGCCGGGTGAATCATGCATATGAAAAGCAAACCGTGTTCAAAACACACCGTCTGACAGCAACAACACTTATTATCTCTTCTGTTCGCTACCATATTATTTATTCTCATATAAACTGCTCCCTTTTTATATCATATAATTCTAGTAGGTTTTATAGGATATATTATATGTTTCAATACTCATATTGTCAATAGATTTTCTTGACCAGAGTAATAGATTATTCCTTTAACACATAATAGATATTATCTATGAACAGGGATTTTAAAGGGATATGACAAGAATATGTCATACCCCTTTTTTGAGTGTGTTATCTATCTCCCAACAATCTCTTTTAACGTCTAAATATGTAGTTTTTATGGAAGCTGAAACTTACTGATTAATGAATCTAATGTAGTTGCCTGTGCAGAGAGCTGCTGGCTTGTTGCAGAAGACTCCTGTGCTGTAGCGGAATTCGACTGCACAACCTCGGAAATCTGATCGACGCCAATCTCGGTCTGCTTCATTGCCTCAGCCTGTTCATTTGCCATCTCACTGATATTCTTAGAGGATTTGGCAATCAGTTCAATGCCTTCCAGAACACGGTCAATTGAGGCATTAACGAGATCCAGAGTCTTACTTCCGTCATCAATCGCACTCAAGGAAGTCTCTATTAAAGTTCTGGTCTCGGCAGCAGATTTTGCACTCTTTTCAGCGAGCTGACGGATCTGGTCTGCAACGACGGAGAATCCTCTTCCGGCATCTCCCGCTCTTGCTGCCTCGATGGAAGCGTTTAGCGAGAGCAGGTTTGTCTGTGAGGCAATGTCTTCAATCTCGGAAATAATACTTCCAACCTGCTGTGAAGCATCATTGATTCGTGACATAGCATCCATCATTGCTTTCATTTCTCTATTACTGCGTTCCGCCTCGTCAGCATATGTACGAGCCTGATTATATGATTCATTGGCACTATTTGCGGTAGTTACGATATCATCGGAAATTGTTGTTATGGTCGCATGCATTTCTTCTACGGCGCCAGCCTGATCTGTTGCGCCCTCTGCAAGGCTCTGCGCTGCTTCTGCTAAGTTGAGTGCACCGGCATTCACCTGGGAAGAAGCCTCACTGACAGATGTCAGTGTCTCAATCAACTCGTGTTTCAGCTCAATCATTGAGGACAGAATCGACTCAAAATCACCGACATACCTACTCTTGTCGCGGCTTGTAACTGTAAAGTCAGCATGGGACATATGCTTTAAAATATTTCCCAAATCACCAATAATAAACCGCAGGGAAGACGCCATGGCAGTTGTCGAATCAATCATCTCGGAGACTTCGTCTTTGGTCTCAACTGTCGGGAACGGTGATGAGAGATCACCCTGTGCAAAGGTGTCCAAACGATTCTTGAGTTGCCCTAAAGGTACTGCAATACTGTTTGCGATTCTCCTACCCAAAGAGATTGCAAAAAAAATGGAGCAGGCAACTATAACAACTGCGATGATCATAAGAATGATAACAAGGGTTGAGAGAAAATCTGATGAAGATTGTCCTTTATCTACCTTAATATCCATAATTTGTGCCAGGTTATCATAAATATCATCGTACATAGGAGCCAGCACATACAGCGCTTTGTCCTGCGCCAGTGCGGACTGTGAAGAATCTGTCGTGGCACCCTGGCTGATGATTTCACCCTCAAGTTCCCAGTAATCACTAAGCTTACTCTTCAAAGAATTATAAAGTTCCTTGTTTTCCTTTGAGACCATAACGGCTTCAAGACTGTTAAACTCGGCTGTAAACTCTGATTGATAGTTTTCGTGGTTTGCGAGCAGCGTATCGATGGCTGATTGGTCATCATAGCCGATAATACCGCGCATTGCGGAACGTGAATCCGCAAACTGTGTCATGGCTCTTCCGACATCACCCTGTGCAAAACCGTAATCAATCAAGATAGATGAATAAAGCTGCGACATGGCAAACATTGCAATCAATATGACGACAGAAACCGCACTCAAAATACATGCAATGAAAATGAAAGCCTTGACAAGCCGGTCTCTTATTTGTAAGTTGTTCAATTTCTTTAACATAGTGATACATCTCCTTTTTAACTCATATTTCTCTTTGTATTTCTTTGGAACTACTAAAAATAACTTAGCAAATTTATCCTACTATATTATAAATTTGCAAAATCCAAAAATAATAAATGCATTTTTTCTTCTGTTTCAAAAAATTCATTTTTATGTTTCGTGCCTGTGTATATCTGTTTCCCATCCTGATAGGCAATCAGCGTATTCATTGGAACAGGCTCCCATACATGGCAATCAAGCGGCTTGGTCGATATTACCACTGCCTCTCCTTTCCGGCAAGTGTATAAGCTATTTTGATAATTGGTGTGTACATACATCAGCTCACCATCATATAAAAGGAGATTTACCTTATTTTCTGGCGTAATCTCACAGAGGATTTCATCTATCAGCCAAAATCTCTCCTGTCCTGACAGTTCTTTTTTCTCTTCTATCTCTGTATTTACCCGGCTGATAATATATCCCAAAATACGCTCACTATCCGTTTGTCCTTGTTGACTATGTACAAAGGGATTAAGCAAATCGCAGTCAAAAATCGTCCCATTATGCGCCAGTGTCCAAGTCCTGTCACTGTTATCCCGCATGACAAAAGGATGCGTATTTTCGTAATTGAGAGTACCTCTTGTAGCAAGCCTTATATGTGCAATCATTTTATCCGATTCCACTTTAAACTGTAACCTCTGTCTAAGATATTTACTTTTATGTGAGGCTTCCGGCTGTTTTTCCAAAGATACCGCATTCCCATAAAAAAAAGCCATTCCCCATCCGTTGGGATGTTCAATACCATGTGAAAAAAATTTCAAAAGAAGCTCGTTTAATTCCAGTTTATTGCGGGAGGTTACACCAAACAATTCACACATCTACTGCCCCTGCCTTTCCTTTACAAGCACCAATCCTTTTTTTACATATCCATCCCCAAATTGTTTTCTGATTTTCCATGCATACCTGTTATCTGCATCTGTAAATTTTTCATATTCAAACTGCAGGATTTCATCCACATCTAACAGAAGCCCACCATAGAACGCTTTCATCATCTCAATTACTTTTAAGGCTGCATGGGCTACAGAATATATTTCTCCATCTGTTGTCAATATATTGACTGTCTTTAGATCGTACCTGGCGGCATTCTTAAAATTCTGCACTGCCTGAATCTGATCCTTTTCGCTGAACGTCTGACATCGAGTTGCTGCAAGCCAGACCATTAACAGCTGTGCAAAGATAATATCCTTTTCCTCCACACCGGCGTGTACAAGGGGATTTAAATCAAACATACGCAGCTCTATATGATTGACACCATCCTGGCACAACGATTCTAAGTTATTTTCTCCTGCCGGCTTCAACCGTATTGGATAATACAGTTCAGAAGCTGCTTTTAGTAACCCCATATCCACATATTTTTGGATACTGTCTGCATATGCGGAAATATTACGGTAATCCAAAATAGGTGCAAACTCATTCCAATATCCTATTTCGCCGCATCTGACGGATGCCATTCCCGTAAACACATCCTGATCATAAATGCCTTTTTCTACAAACGAACTGTCCAGAAGCGGGCTTGCCGCAGTCGCTGCCACAAGCAGCCAGCCATAAGCAGCCATTCCCTGTGCAAGATCCAGATAAAACCTGTTCTTGTATTCCTGATAATCCGTTTCTTTTTGATATTTGAAATCTGCTTCCAGCAGTTCCTCCGAAAAAGAATAATTTACATGGATACCGGAAAATGTCATTTTATACCGCCCGTATTTTGCAGATAGATATTCCCTGTATGCAGTTTTTGATACCTCGATACCCTTAAAAACTGCAACCGGTATGTCGCTTTCATTTTCAATATAAGGAGGATTGGAAAACGGCCACAAGTATTCTCTTTCCGGCAGGCTTACTAATCTTTCATAAATTCGCCTATTGTGAAATTCCAGTTCCCTAATCGCATCTTTTGCGCTGGTATGCACAGAAGTATTGATTTCCGTCTGGTTTTCACAGAAATCCTTTACAATATGCTTATCATCCGGAAATGGATGGTGTGAATGGGATAGAGTACCGTCCTTTAAGATTCTTAAGCTTTCTTTCTCCAGCCCAAAATTCCCATCCAGTATACGCTTTTTTACATCTTCATTTTCAATATGTAACATTTAACCACCATACCTTTCTCTATTCGCATATCATTTTTCATCCTCTCCAATTCCAACAAAAAGTTTCGGCGCACTTTCCGTAATCCCATTTTTGCGCACTTCCTCCGGAACATTTTCTCCTTATTAACCCAATGATTTATCCTTGTATTTTGCTATTTCCTCCAGATACTTCTGCCCTATCATACTGATTGGTGAATCTTTCCTTGAAATATATCCGATTGTCATTCTTTCATCTGATTTTAACTTTACAGCGCAATGATCCTTTCCATTCAGGTCTTCACATATAATGCCGGAACATAGCGTATATCCGTTCAGCCCAACCATAAGATTCAACAGTGTAGCCCTGTCATTGGCTCGGATAAACCTTTTGTACTGATATGTACTTAGGACTTCCTCCGCAAAATAAAAAGAATTATGTTCTCCCTGTGCAAATCCAAGACATGGATATTCTTCCAATTCCTCTAAAGTGATTTCCTTCCTGTCAGCCAGAGGATGCCCCTTCCACATATATACGTAGATGCCACATTCCAACAGCGGCGTAAACTGTAAGCCATACTCGAAAAACAACTTATTTAACACATTTTGATTAAAATCGTTGAGATACAAAATACCGATTTCACTTTTATGATTCCTGACATGGTCAATGACTTCATAGGTCTTTGTTTCATGCACTTCAAATTCATACTCATCCATTCCATACTGCTTCACAAGCTCGACAAATGCACTTACAGCAAATGTATAGTGCTGCATGGAAACACTGAAAATTTTTTTCACATTTGTCTGCGAAATATATTTTGCAGACAACAAGTCATACTGCTCCATCACAGACTTTGCATATCCGATAAACTCTTCGCCTTTGGTGGTCAGCGTTATGCCATTTTTAGACCGTATAAATATATCGAACCCTATTTCTTTCTCCAAAGAATGAATGGCAGATGAAAGACTGGGCTGAGATATGAAAAGAATCTTTGCAGCATCATTTAATGAGTTTCCTCCCGCTATGGTAATTGCATATTTTAATTGAATCAGAGTCATTTTATTTCATATTATTCCTATCTTTTTGGTATGTTTTGAAAGTATAAAGCATTATCTCATAAAAAAACAAATTTTGTATAATTCTTTTTTTCTTTAAATAGTAATAGATTTTACCAATATAAAAAAATTTTACTACTGATCAACCCATATGTGATTTAAAGAGGGCGTGATTTTTACTCCTAACCCAAAGATGTTATCCAGTAGCTTACCACTATGATAAAACATGTCACGCTCGGAATAAAAAATAGAAATTTTACACACTTTCGCTTTATTCTTACAAATAGAAAACTTAAAGCATTCGCAGCTAAAAGCGGCATAAATCCAAATGTTAATGTCATACCCGCACGATCCCATGCTTCAGCAGGCAACATTGCATTAGGATTTGCTATCGCAGTGTCATGAGTAAGAAACGGAATGGCAAAATAAATTAAACAGATAACTCCAATTACATTTATTATGATTATTAACAATGACAATATTTTCTTTTCTCTCATAACTTCCTCCCTGTAAAGTTTCCTAAATCTCCCATCTAAATATGCAATAACAGCATATAACTAACTGTACCCAACAAAATACTAAGCAAGGTATTATGCTTCCATTTATAACTTACTGCTACAATCATAACAGCCGTCAATCTCCATACTCCATCTGCCATAAAATCATTAGAAATATCCCTTAAACAGTAAACAATTAATATTGCCATAACAACTGGGGGCAGCACTTCCCCTAACTGCTTTATTTTATCTGGAATGTCTTTTTTTCTTCGGAATATTACAAAAGGAAGTGCCCTAAGTCCAAAAGTAATCATGGCAGAGATTACTATCGCAAATAAAATCATCCCAGTACTCATAAACTGCCTTCTTCCTGTTTCCACCCACTTTGGAATACCAAAATCCCGGACACCAAAATCAATGCGGGAAGCATGAACGACATCTGCCCAAAAATAAACAGACATATAGCAGCCACTAATAATCCCGACAACGCCGGAAAATGTTTTTCGTTTTTCTCCCACTGGTCGATAAATATAATGATAAAAAGTGCCGTCATACAGAAATCAATCCCCTCTAAATCAAAAGGAAATAATTGTCCAATCACACCACCTAAAACAGCTCCCACCATCCAATAGCAGCGACTGAGAAACGCCACCAAAAACATAATATCTTTTCTGTCTTCTATATTCCCAATAGAACAGTTTACTGCATAAGTTTCGTCTGTCATAGTGTGAATCATGTATAACTTTCTCTTTCCCATATCCTTGAAAACCTCTAAAAAGGAAAGGCTGTAAAATGCCTGTCTGCTGTTCATCAACAATGCTGTCACGGCAATGGTCGCTATTGATGCCCCACTGCTCAAAAATGTAATCAGCACAAATTGAAAAGCGCCTGTATATACAGTCATGCTCACCAAAAGTGAATAATACCAATGATATCCAGCATTCTCCATCATCATGCCATATGCCATGCTTACAAACAGATAACTGCACATAATAGGAATGGACTTCAGAAAGGCTTTTTTTATCACCTGCTTATTATTTCTTTTATCTTTGCTCATTCCTATCATACCTTTCCAGAAAATGATGTTTGCTGCCATTTTGCTTATAGGCAACGATTGTATCCAAATTAACATTTTCCACACTTTTAAAAATATTTCCTTCCACATATGGATTACTCTGCTTTAATGTTTTTATCAGTTCTTTTATTTCCACTCTCTTAGAACGGTTTTCTTCATTATTGCAGGTAGTGCAGGTATCCGTAAACTTACAGGCGCACTGGATAAAATGAAGTCCATTGTAATCCCGCCATGCTTTGATATCGTCCTCCCTTACCAAATATAACGGACGGATCAGCTCCATCCCCTCAAAATTTGTGCTGTGAAGCTTAGGCATCATCGTTTGTATCTGTCCGCCATAAAGCATTCCCATGAGAATCGTTTCAATCACATCATCATAATGATGCCCTAATGCAATTTTATTACATCCCAATTTCTCGGCGAAATGATACAAATGCCCTCTCCGCATTCTTGCACACAGATAACAAGGGGATTTTTCCACATGATATACGGAGTCAAAAATATCTGATTCAAATATGGTAATCGGTATATTCAGGTTCCTTGCATTTTTCACTATTACCTTTCGGTTCTCCTTGCTATACCCCGGATCCATCACCATAAACCTTACTTCAAAATCGAATTTATTATGTAATTTTAATTCCTGAAAACATTTTGCCATAATCATGGAATCTTTCCCACCGGAAATGCAGACTGCTATCCTGTCCCCCGGTTTTACCAATTCATAAGTGTTAATTGCCTTGGTAAATCTTGACCAGATTGTTTTCTTAAATTTTTTTCTAAGACTCTGTTCCACATCCTTTGCCTTATTCTTTTCCTCGGGCTCATTCATCCTGTCAATAAGCCATGCAATATACCCGCCTTCAAGACTGACTGCATCCAGTCCCTTTTCGCATAAGGTTTTTGCCACTTCAACACTGAATTTACCTCTGCTGCAGCAGATAATCAGTTTCCTTGAACAATCTATTTCATCGCTGGTTTCAATTTCTTCCGGTTTTATTGCAACTGCCCCTGCTATTGCACCATGAACAATTTCTATCCTGTCACGAATATCTATCAGCTGATAAGTGCATTTATCCAACTCTTTTAGTTCTTTCACTGTAATCCCCATATCAACACTGCCTCTTTTCTATCCTACACAAGTCCTTTACTACCTCACCGGCAATAATCAATCCCGCTACTGATGGCACAAATGCCACGCTTCCCGGTATGTCCCTTCTTTCTGTACACTTATGTTTTGCTCCGGGTGGGCAGATGCAGTTTGTCCTGCAGCTGATGGACAGATCCTCAAGCGGTCTTGTCGGATATTCTTCGGAATACACAACCTTTAATTTCTTTACACGACGTTTTTTCAATTCCCTCCGCATAACTTTTGCCAAAGGACACATCTTTGTCTTGTAAATATCAGAAACCTTAAACCGGCTACCGTCTAATTTATTACCGGCGCCCATGCTGCTGATAATAGGCACATCCTTTTCCTGCGCTCTCATAACAAGTTCAATTTTTGCAGTAACCGTATCTACTGCATCAACAATATAGTCATATTCCTCAAAAGGAAATTCATCTGCATTTTCAGGTAAATAAAAACACTTATGGACTCTTACATCTGCATCCGGGTTGATTTCAAGTATCCGTTCCTTCATCACTTCTGCCTTGTATTTTCCTACTGTCTTTCGCGTGGCTATAATCTGACGGTTCAGATTTGTCAGGCAGATCTTGTCATCATCAATCAAATCAAAAGCTCCGACTCCACTGCGTACAAGGGCTTCACATGCATATCCGCCCACACCGCCAATCCCAAAAATTGCGACTCTTGAGCTGAATAATTTTTCCATTGCCTCTTTTCCAAGTAATAATTCTGTCCTTGAAAATTGTGTCAACATCTATCTGTCTCCTTCATATAAAAATTTGCTAGTTCCTTTTATAGAAAAAAGCTGATGATACGCATCCGCAAGCCATTTTTATTTTCCTAGTAAACCTATGTGTTTTATTCTAAATCCGTGTGGTATTTTTGTCAATTTGTTTTACGTTTTAATTTATATAATAAAAAATTTACAGTCACTTTAAAATTCAGTTGACAAAATGACTACATTTATGTTATGTTTCTGTCAAAGGGAAATGGGTTTTGTGTCTGGTAAGCTTATAGCTGAGAGAGTTGCTCGTTTCTTTTTTTATGTCCAGAATATCATACCAAATGAAAACTGTTCTCTTCAACTTGATGAACGAAACGAGAGAACCGAAACCAAATACTTTCTTGAAAACTATCTCAATACTGAACTCTTTATGAACGGAACGATAAACGGAAAATTTAATGTTGCATATTTCGATTCGTCCAATAATTCGCTCATCCAGATAGCTGATGTATTCGCAAATTTGCTTTATTCGCATTTACAAACCGGCGGTTATGACGAGGAGCTTAAAAGACTCAAGGATGCTGGCATTCTCAAATTTACTTTCGAGTTTCCAAAATAGATACTAACAATTTTTTCGCATATTGACAAACTATTCTGCATATGCTACTATAGATTTATCAACAGTAAGTCCTATGTAGGTGCCGTTTTCGAGGTAAGCGTCATGTGTTGGCGTCACCATTAGGCAATTGGTAAATCGAAAGATCAGACCAACCGCATGGTTGGTCTTTTTCTTTACTTAAAGCACCAATAGCCCTTTTGCTGCAAGGCTTTCATCTTCCTCTTGGGTTTTACGTTTGGGTCTGTATAGAAATTTGATCTATATTCGTCACCCCGTGCTTCATAATCAACATAAGTATTATGAGTTGCATATTTTTGTTTTTCAAAATTATCTACGCTCTGCACATGAGCTTCCGTACGCAAATCAAGGTGAAGACCTCTATTTTCCTTAATAAAATCCTCACCTGCAGTAACAACCACTTGATTTAAAAACTGTTCCCACACAACATCCATAATAACATTACCAATATTATCTGGACTTCCAATTTTCTCTCTTTCTTCTTCCAAAAACTGCATATCTGCAAGTTCTTCCAATTGGCTTTGAAGTTTCTCTACTAATTCATCGAAATCAAACGATTCAGTAAACTCCTCGTTTAAAATATCCTCGTCATTAAGGATAGCATTTTCCTTTGCCATGATTTTCATCCTTTCGCTTTATTTCAGAAGACTGGCACCCATAGCTCCTAGCACCAATTATGAACCTTAACGAGTTCTAAAAAACGAACATATAAAAATGCTTATTATCCCTCTCTCTTCACATAGGTCAATTCAATATCATGGCCAAGAGCCTCCAGCATCTGTACGAAGGTCTTATTCATAACACTGTCCTGCTTTTTGATGATGCGGTTGATATACTAATCTGTCATTCCAACGGTTTCCACAAGCTGTACCTAAGTGATTCTGTTCTCTATACATTTGACTTTTACATCTACTTCAATATTGTTCTTAATCATATATTTGCCGCTCCTGCTCGCAACCATTGTTAGTTCTGACACAAATAGATAATTTATTATACTACAAGATTCAACAAATTATAACATTCACTCTCTTAACGTTTTGGAAAGTTTTTTAGAATTATAGTGGCAAATGAGTGGCAAACCACCCTTTTTCATGTCTTCTAATTACTTGAAAACCATTATTTTATGCGGTTTAAACAGCAAATAGTCTCCACATTCCCCGTCCACGGAAACATATCAACCGCTACAGCCCTCTCCACTCGGTATCCTCTTTCTATAAAAACTTCCAAATCCCGCACAAGACTGGTTGGCTTACAGGATATATACAAAATATATTCTACGTCGTAACGGATAATCTTATCAAGCGCCTTGGGATTGATGCCGTCGCGTGGAGGGTCTAGGATAATGATATCAGGCTTTTCTTCTATTTCGTCAATCACCTTTAGAACATCACCTGCAATAAATTCACAATTATGTAAACCGTTCAATTCCGCGTTCTGCCTTGCTGCTTCCACTGCTTCTTCTACGATTTCCACGCCGATTACTTTCTTGGCTACCGGAGCCATCAATTGGGCAATCGTCCCTGTTCCGCTATATAAATCAAACACAATCTTATCACCTGCGGTTTGCTGCATATTCCGTAATGATGTTACGGACGATAATACTGGTACAGATGCTGATGCCGGCTTAATAAAATCTATAATATAGTCCCTTGCAGTCTGATACAATACTTCCGCTCCCAAGCTGTTGGTCTGGAAAAAGGAAAATTCCGATATCCTGAACTTTAATCCCAGCAGCTCCTCATAAAAGTAATCCTGCCCATACAGAATCTCTGTATCATCACTCTGAACCACATCAGCAAGAGAATCATTTTTTGTATGCAGAATACCCACAATTTTTCCGTCAAGTGGAATATTCAGCAGTTCATGTCTGAAGCCTTCCAATATACGCTTCTCTGCATACTCGCCACCGTTTGCACCTATTTCGTTTTCGCTTGTATTAATCTCATCTGTTATGTTTTCGCTTGTTTTATCCCAGCCCGCCGCATTTCCGCACGGTGCCTGTGTCGTCGTCACCAACGCAATTAGTATTTCCCCTGTTTTCGCCGCCTTTCGCACTAAAAGATGGCGCAGATACCCCACATGCCGCAGTCTATGATAAAATTTTATGTCAACCGCTCGTTCCCGTAAATCCGCAAAATAGTCTCTGACACACTTCAAAATCTTCCGATAATCCTCATCAACAATTATACAGTCCGTAACAGGCACAATATCATAAAAGCTTCCTCTTTTATGCATACCAAGGGAAAGCGGACCATCTTTTACCTCATCTCCAAATGTAAATTCCATTTTATTGCGATAACCGCCGGATATGGGACTTGCTTTGATTCCTTCAAATTCAAATCCCCCCTGCTTCTCCAACACGGAATCTAGCAGCTTCTTTACCTGAGCTTCTTTGAGTTTAAGCTGTTCTTCATAAGATAGGGAGAGGTAAACACAACTTCCGCATATACCAAAATGCGGACACGGGCTTGTCCGCTCAAATGGCGAAGGCTCCACGATTTCCAATAATCTGCCCTCTGCTTTCCCTTTTCTGACTTTATTCACGGAGCATCTCACTTTCTGCCCCGGAAGCGCATTCTTCACTACGCATATTCCCTCTGCGTTCTCTACAATTCCCTTATTGGGAAAGTCAACCCTTTGTACAACTCCTTCGATAATCTGACCCTTTTTCATTTTTATTTTATCAACCATGCCCTTTCTCAAATTCACGGATTTATACTCAATATTTTACGAGCAAAAATAATAGCCACAGAAGCAATAAAAAGTATATCATTTGTATACTCACACATAGCGTAAAAGACGGGATGCACCGCTTATATTCAGTACATCCCGCTTAAAATACAAGTTCATCGTATTCCCAAAATTGCTTTGTAAAAATCACTTCACAATTCTTAGAAAAATGGCTTATACTACCTCCGATTATTCCTCCGGCGTATCCTCGTCTTCATCTTCAAACAAATCATCATCAAAGTCGTCATCGAAATCATCATCAAAGTCATCCAGATAATCAGGCTGCATATAGCGATATACAGCATAAGCAATAGCTGCAACTGCGGCAACTGCTCCAATAACGGCTAACACCCATACAATAACATTTGTTTTCTTTTCTTCTTTCTTTTTACCTAACAATTCATTCACCCCCGTATTATCTAATACTTCATCCAATTTATTTAAAACTTCCTCTTTGATTTCCCTAATTTCCACTCTGCTCATACTTATACCCTCTCTTTCATGTTTTCAGCGGCGTATTTATCATAGCCGTCTCTATTGTATAATAATAATATACCACTAATTTATATTTTTTACTACATATTTTTTTATTATTACACTATCATTATTGATTTATCACAAATCTTATATTATCAATTATTGCAAATCAGACTGACAAACCTACCGCTATCAGACTTTCTTAAGCTTAGCGAAGCCTGCGTACATAATCTTCTGCCCCACTTCGTCAAATACTACCGTCACCTGAAAGTCTCTCGCTCCGGGCTCAATCTTCATCACGGTACCCTCTCCGTATTTTTGATGTCTGACCCTGTCGCCCTGCTCATAGCCAAGAGCTCCTGACCCGCCGACCGCTGCTTCTCCCATTCCGGCTGATTGCGATGTCTGCTCCGCCATTTTAGCGGCTGCTCTTGTGATATACGGCTGGTCCTCATATGCCGTCCGCTTTGGTTTAACGACTACTTTCGGTCTTGCGACAGCCTTTGGCTTATCGAAAATCGTATCAGCATCCTTTCCGAACTGCCTTACATAGCTTCCTGAACCATTACGGCTGTAGCTGTCTTGACTTGTGCTTACCTGAGGTCTTTCCCACGATTTCGTCTGGGAATATCCCGGCTCCGGCAGCTGGTTGTCTAATAAAAGCGGAGGTATCTCCTTAACAAAACGACTGACCGGATTATACTGCGTCTCACCGCGAATCATGCGGGATCTGGCACAGGTAATCGTCAGGTCATCTTTGGCTCTGGTGATTCCCACATAGGCAAGACGTCTTTCTTCTTCAACGTCTGACGGGTCATCTGACACAGTTGTCATATAACTCGGAAAAATACCGTCTTCGAGTCCGGCAAGATATACATAAGGAAATTCCAATCCTTTGGCGCTATGCAATGTCATGAGCAGCACCCTGTTATTTCCGTCCACTACCTGATCTATATCCGCTACTAACGCAACCTCTTCCAGAAATTCACTTAAACCGGCATCTTTATGCAGTTCCACATAAGCCGCTGCTTTGCTGAGAAGTTCGTATATATTTTCTATTCTGTCATCAGAATCCTCATCATCTGAAGCTTCCAGCTCACGGACATATCCTGTAGTTTCCAATATATCCTCGATCAGAGCATTAATACTTAGAAATTCCAGTTTACTTCTAAATGCCTGTATCATTGTAACGAAAGGCTTAAGTTTGGAAGCGCTCTTACCGATTGCCACAATATTGTCTGCTTCTCGCAGAGCGTCATAAAAGCTGATATTCCGGCTGTCTGCATAGTCCTGAACGCGCTGAATGGTCGCAGTGCCGATTCCTCTTTTGGGTACATTTATAATTCTTTTTACAGCTACGTCATCCCTGCCGTTATCAATAGTCTTTAAATATGCCAGTATATCCTTAATTTCTTTTCTGGAATAGAAGTTAACTCCGCCGACTACCTGATAAGGAATTCCTTTAATGACGAAACGCTCTTCCAGCATACGTGACTGTGCATTGGTACGGTAAAGCACTGCGCAATCGCCGTAATCCGCTACAGCATTCAATTTCTTTTCATGTATGTCTTCTGTAATGTAGTCCGCTTCTTCATAAGCCGTATCAAAACGGCGGAAATGAATCGGGTTTCCGCCCTCCTTCATGGTCCAAAGCGCTTTATCTTTGCGTCCGGCATTGTTCTTAATCACCGCATTGGCCGCATCAAGAACATTCTGCGTGGAGCGGTAATTCTGCTCCAGCTTAATAACGCAGGCTTCGGGATATACTTTTTCAAAATCCAAGATATTGCGGATATTGGCACCCCTGAATTTATAGATTGACTGGTCGTCATCGCCTACCACGCACAGATTCCTGTACTTAGAAGCCAGTAACCTGATTAATTCAAACTGTGCGGTATTGGTATCCTGATACTCATCTACCATTATATACTGAAACCTGTTTTGATATGAATCAAGCACCTCAGGATTATTTTTAAAAAGCTCGACTGTTTTGACTATCAAATCATCAAAATCAAGAGCATTGTTCTTCCTAAGGGTTGCCTGATATTCTTTATAGGCTTTTGCAATCCTGCTGCCGTTATAATCCCACGCGCCCTGCTTTTCATACTCTTCGGGAGAAATCAACTCGTCTTTGGCAGAAGAAATAGCGCTTAAAATTGTCCTCTCTTTTAACATCTTCGTGTCAATTGAGAGTTTCTTGCAGACTTCTTTGATAATTCCCTTCTGGTCGTCAGTATCATAAATAGTGAAATTGTTGTCAAATCCAATCCTGTCTATATAGCGTCTGAGAATCCTCACGCAGGTCGAGTGAAATGTGGATACCCACACCTGATCGCCGAAAGCGCATAAATTTTGCGCGCGCTCCCGCATCTCTCCCGCTGCTTTGTTAGTAAAAGTAATCGCCAGTATATTATACGGCGATACTCCTTCTTCCTCTATTAAATATGCAATTCTATGGGTCAGGGCGCGGGTCTTACCGCTCCCCGCCCCGGCCAGTACTAAAATAGGTCCTTTTGTTGCAAAGACCGCTTTTTTCTGCTGTTCATTCAAAGTATCGTAAATGCCCATTTTGTCATCCTTCTAAAATAGTTGATTCCCGCAATTTCCGCAGAATTTCATTCCGTTTGAAGGTGTTCCGCAGTTAGGACAGAACTTCGGAGCCGCCGAGTTCCCTGCATTTTGCATCGTACTCTGCATACCGTTGTTTTGGTTCTGGTTCATCTGATTGACCATCTGCTGTCCGATTGCCATACCCATCTGGACATTTACCATATCGGAAGCAAGACCGCCTCCTGCACGTCCTTTACTCATGCCGTCCGCTGCCGCCATCTGAGTATACTTATTCATATCACCTACCATGGATTGTGCAGCCGCTTTTTCCTGCATCTTCTTAACTTCTTCCGGATATGAGAAACTTTCAATCGTAAAATCGGTAATAGCTATGCCAATCTTACGCATATCCATATCCAAATCGGATTCAATGCCCTTGGCTATACTCCTTGCATCCACCTGAAGGTTGAACATATCCCTGCCTTCCTTGGCTATCCAGCTCATCAGAAGCTGGTCAAGACTTGCAATGATACGCTCTTTTACATCATCTACCGTATACATCTGCCTGATACCTGCAAGTTTATCGATTACAACCGCATGATCTGCTATTTTACAGTTGAATGTTCCGAATGCCCGAATCGGCATACCTCCCGGCAGTCCCTGCGCAGGAAGATTGAGCGCATTCTTGGTTCCCCATTTTACCAGAACCTCTTTCGTATTTATAAAAAGAACTTCTGCCCTAAGGGGCGTATTAAAACCGAATTTAAAGCTTTTAAGCGTAGTCAGGAATGGAATAATGTCCGACTCGATATCATAGCTTCCTTCATCCTCAAAAATACCTTCCACTACGCCGTTATACATAAATATGGCATCCTGACCCGGACGAATAATCAGCTTGGAGCCTTTCTTTATTTCCTGATTCTGCCATTTATAGAACAGAACGCCTTCTCTTGACTCGTTCCATTCCACTACATTAGAAAACTGATTTGAAAATAAACCCATTTGTAATGACCCATACCTTTCACTTTATGTATCATAGTAAATGACATTATGTCGCTTACTATTGTTACAGTCCCATCTCTGCCTTTAACGCTGCCAGTTCATCATCTACAGCCGCTTTCTTGTTTTCTGCATCATACTTTCTTGCAAGCTCAGCCGCGCTGTCCTTAGCAGGCTGTCTGTTCAGTTCATTCATAGCGTCTGCTTCATCCAGCATTTTGTTGACTTTCTCTTCCATTTTGTCAAACGCTGCCAGATTACTGCCTGCGCTCTCTAAGCCTGAACCGATTCCGCTCATCCTTTTCTGGGTTTCAGCCACTTTTACTTTTGCTTTCAGCATATCCCTTCTGCTCTTCAAATCGGATATATCATCCTCCAGCTTGTCATGCATCTGACGCATTTTAGCGGAATTATCGCATGCCATTTCATAATTCTTCGCCAGTACTTCCTGTTTCTGTGTAAGCTCAGCCTTTTTCTCCAGAAACTGACGCGCTTCATTATCATTGCCGGCTGTAACAGCCTTCTTTGCATATTCTGTCATCTTGGCGATTTCTGATTCGCAATCATCCAATTTCCTTTTAGCGCTTTTTTCCTCCGCCATGATTGATGCTGTTTCCGCTTTTACCTTAGCAAAATCCTGCTCCAGATTTCTAAGATACTGGTCAATCATTTTCTCCGGATCCTCACAACGATCCAACAGTGCGTTGAAATTAGCNGCCATAATATCCTTAAANCTTGTTATAATTCCCATTTACCTTTCCTCCTTTATTTAATNAAAAATGATAAAANATTTATTGCTGNCTGTTCAGGTTCTGTGCCTGACTGTTCAGGTTTTCAACAAGTTCCTTTACCCTGTTTACAATATCGGTATTCTTTTCGCTGATATTGTATGTTTCGTTGGAGTGTGCCGTTACCTCTTCTATAACTGCTGAGATTGTCTGCACGCTTTCAATAATAACGGTATTTGCAGTTTCCAGATTTCCTACAACAGCTTCGAGCATCTGGCTTTGTTCGTCTGCACTCTGCGTACTATTNGTGATTTTTTCAAAGCTGTCTGCTACGGTAGCCGCCATCTCATTCTGTTTGGCGTTATCGTCCATAAGCTGCTCTACGGCACGTACTGCTACGGCAAGCTTATCTGAAACGTTATGTATAACATCNGTTATGTTTACNGTGGCTCCCTGTGTCTGATTTGCCAAATCGGAAATCTCCGTCGCTACTACAGCGAAACCTTTTCCCGCTTCTCCGGCACGAGCCGCTTCAATGCTCGCATTCAGGGCAAGAAGGCTGGTCTGTCTGGCAACGCTCGTGATAATTTCAATAATCGACTGCACATTTTTCATATATTCTTCCAATTCGCTTATATCAGTAACCACTTCATTTCCGGCTTTCTCGGAAGATTCTACCTGTGAAAGCAGCATATCCAGACTATTTTTGCCGTTCATAACATCTTCTCTTGCCTGGGACATACTCTCACAAATGCTTGCCGACACATCCTTAACTTTTTCCACATGCTTCTGAATCTCTTCCGTCTGNCCTATCTGATTCTGTATAGCGTCCGCAGTTTCATTCGCCCCTGAGGATACCTCCTGCATGGCATTTCTCGTCTCCATAACCGAATTACCCAATTCGTGCATCCGTACCGTCACGTCTTCGATACCATTGGACATTTCTCCGGATACATTCATAACATTATTAAGAAGTCTGGACACGTTATCCTTTTCCTGATTAATTTCATCCAGCTTCATCTTATTAATCTTCGCCATTGTATTTGTTGCCATGCATAGAAAAACGGCTATGATCAGCATAACTATGTTTCTGATTTCATAAGTCGGCATCATCTCNGACGGTATNCCTACGTTGACTGCCTGAATAATCGTATAAATTAAATTTACTATAAATCCGCCAGACGAAATAGCGATGCAATAGCGTACATCCGAATACAACATAATAATCAGATACATCGGAATTGCGTATGTAAATGCTGTTAAATCAGTCGTAGTAAAAATAACAAATATATAGAAAGCGCTATAGCCGAATCCCAAAATATGCTGTATTATCTTCNGNGAGGGATTNTTCTTATACAAAATCCANTCTATTATAACAGGNACAGCNGCCAAAATAGAAAATANGGCATAATAGCCTATTGTCCTCGAACCTTTGAATACTTCCAATGCATATGCCAGCATCAAAACTATCACAATCACTGTATGGCATAAAATCGCCACTTTGTTTATTAAGNTTTTTTCTCTCTCCACTATTCCATCCCCACTAATNTNTTTTATTTTGTATATAAAAACACTAGCAACGCTTGTGTTTTCTCAGTCTGCCGAGACTGAGCTTATTATACCATAAACGCCAATTCTTCACAAGNGACTTATCNNCAGATTAAATTAANTCCTAAATCACTCCTATGACGATTCCCGCTATTATNATTGCGGCACATATAAGCTTATGACCGGTGTTTTTTTCATGAAAAACGAAGCGTCCGCCAAGAATCGCCACCACGCTTCCGGACTGCTTNAGCANAGTCATGACGGTAACCCTGCTGCCCTCTATTCCATTNGCTAAAAACAGGGCNCGGTCNGCGACTACGATAAGAATGCTTAAAATCCATACCCAATGATTCTTCAGAATGCTGCCCGCATGTACAGGGGTCTTAGATACAAAAATAAAAATCAGATACATAAGCGCAAGGAATAATAAATACCAGAACTGCAGCTGTGAGCTGCTTAAGTCCTTCATAAGCAGCTTGTCAAGCAGTCCGGAAACGGCATTTAGCAGACAGGATGCGAACGCCATGACTACAATCTTTGTTTCTACACGTTCTCCGCCCTGTTCCTTTGTCTGCTCTTTACCTCCCTCATCATTCTGTCCATCAATGCTGATTTGCTTACTGCCCGACGATTTTGGTTTGTATTTTAGTAATAAAAGCCCTGATGATACCAGTATAAGTCCAAACACCTGCCAGATTCCNAGNGTTTCCTGCAATACGATTACGCCAAGCAGNGTNGCAAAAAGNACTCTCGATAAGTCCAGCACNCCATATAAACTGATCGGCATCCTGCTGATTGCCTTAAAGCTGAACATCCATGCAAGAAAAATGGCAAAAGACTTTATCGCAATATAAAAATAGTACTTTGCTTCCAGNCCCATNGCGTTCTTTGCGTCCGGAAGAACAAGAATAAAAGCAAGCACTGTGTACATAAACAGTACTTCTATAGTNGAATTTCTCTCTAACGCTTTCTTTTTTACTATCTCACGTGTTCCTTTAATTATTCCATAAAGAAGCACCAGCCATATCCATGCCATTNTATCTCTCCGTTTATATATTGATATATTCACATTTCCGCNTAACTAAACAGTTTCACATATTCTGTTATAGCACATATGCCGGATTTGTGGAAGTTTTTTCTTATATGCATGTAACCGATTTAAGATGCTCCCATATAATAAATTAAGTTTGCCAAGATGGAATGTATTNTTTATGAAAAATATGAAAAAGAAACTTTTATCTCTATTTCTTACAACCCTTTGTGCGGCATCATTGCTCACCGGATGCGGCAGCGGTAAGGATAAGGANGATACGTCCTCTGCTTCAAAAAAAACACCTGTTACGCTTAACGAAGTGGCTCATTCAATCTTCTATGCGCCACTCTATGTTGCTATCGAGGAAGGATATTTCGCTGACGAAGGCATTGACCTGACCCTGATTACCGGCTTCGGTGCGGATAAAACCATGACGGCGCTTCTGACAGGNGAAGCGGATATCGGTTTCATGGGAAGCGAAAGCACAATTTATACTTATGCCGGAGGCTCTACCGACTATGCTGTCAACTTCGCACAANTGACTCAGCGNGCCGGNAATTTCCTTGTAGCCAGAGAACCGATAGAAAACTTTGACTGGGATATGTTAATCGGCAAAAATGTCTTAGGAGGCAGGGCCGGCGGTATGCCTGAAATGGTATTTGAATATATCCTGAAAAAGAATAATATCGANCCGTCATCCGATTTATCAATTGACCAGAGCATTGACTTCGGTTCCACNGCCGCNGCATTCTCCGGCGGGCAGGGTGACTTTACGGTTGAATTCGAACCACANGCTACCTCGCTTGAATCAAAGGGCGACGGTTACGTCGTCGCATCATTAGGCGAAGATTCCGGTTATGTGCCCTATACTGCATTCTCCGCAAAAAAGAGCTACATTGAATCCAATCCCGAGATAATCCAGTCATTTACCAANGCNCTGCAAAAAGGCATGGACTATGTGCAGAATCATTCCGCCTCGGAAATTGCAGCCGTCATACAGCCGCAGTTTGAAGGAACCGAATTGGATACCATAACTACGATTGTTGANCGNTACGCCNCNCAGGATACATGGAAAGCTGANNTGATTTTTGAAGAAAAGAGCTTTACNCTGCTNCAGAATATTTTAGAGGAAGCCGGNGANCTTGAAAACAGAGTTCCNTATGCCGATTTAGTTGACACAACTTTTGCAACCGAAGCTGCTAAATAAAAACAACAGGCAGTATNCTTTGCGAACTGCCTTAATGTTAAATAGAACTTCTAAAGAAACAGCCTTCGCTGCAAGCTTTAGAAGTTCTTCTCGTACTAATATGCTTTTACTAAACCTCTCTCCCGTACACCTCAATCTGGCTCAACGCCGGAAACGGTGACGGGTCATCCGCTTTAATCAACTGCCCCAGACGCACCCACCGTATTTTTTTCGGTTCAAAAGCCAGTACATGGGGGAGACTGCTTTTTTCCAGTTCCCAGACGATTTCCGACCTGTCGGAGAAAGTCAAAGTAACCTGTTTCCACCAGTTATCGTGAGGAAAGTCAGAACGGGTATACAGCACCACTTTGTCCGCCTCAACTTCTCTTCCGAAATCTACCGTCATTTCCGCATCATCCTGCATATTAATTCCCCATGATTCATAAGGCCATTCGCCATGTGAACGGTTCTCACACACTCCGTCGATTGCATTTCTGGCTGCGAACACCGATTCACCCCTCGTCTCCACATTGGCCGTCGCGTGTGGAAAGCAGTTCGTATCGCCATGCTGGTCGCATACGTTCAATGCCAGATTCCTGTACGCATGTATCTCGTCATCTCTCGCGACTCTCGCATACAGATAATGCCTGTTTCCCGCAAAAACTTTTGGTGAATAGCAAATGCGTTTCTCACCGAAAGGAACCGCATAGGAAACGTTATCAGTAATATAGCAAAAAGCCGCCCCCATCGCATCATCCACCTGTAAAAAGACATGAATATTCTTTTCCGAAGTCTCCAGAACGATTCTGTCTCCTTCCTGATATTCTGCCGTGCATACAAGGCTCACATAATCCTCCCCGCTGCTTACACAGATGGTCTTCCCGCTTTTATCCAAAACCTTCAATGCCAGTACTGCCATTGTTCCACTCTCCTATCTGCTCTATTTCATCATACAGCCACACCACCCGCGTTATACTCCCTCACACGCTGACTACTGTAGTCAATTCATTCCTTCCCTGATGAATCGGATAGTGAACAGCCGGAATCCTCGTCATCGGATGTAAAATATTAGTGTTAGGATCCGCCAGAATGATGATTCCCTCACCTTCTTCGCATTCCGTTTCAACGCTGCAGCCGCTGTTATGGTTCTCTACCCGTGCCATTTTTCCATCCTGTATCTGCTTTTCTCCTGCCACGTCGATTTCCACTGCAAAACCGCAGTCATAAGCTTCGCATTCCCTGTCGCTAGTAATGACATGTTTCCTTATATGACCCTCTTTTGTCGGAATGATATAGGATTCCACCTGAATCCCTTCATAAGGTATCCAGCGCGAATATACTTCCGTCTCCGAGATGCGGAACTCTTCACAAATACGCCTCACATATACATAGCCGTTAATATAAAAAGCGAGCATAGAGTCCGGCGCCGTCTCGTGCACCTCCCATGTGGATTTGGCTACACTAAAGGCAAATTCCGTGTCATAAGCAAATTTTCCGTATTTGGACGGCAGCTGTCCATGCCCCGCCGGACTGTATTTTCCGGGTACGAAAGCCGTTACATGATTTTCGTATCTTCGTATCAGNATATCGGCATAAGGCAGCGCCTTCTGTTCTTCCAGAGCCGGAAGCGGCTTCGCTTCCGTTGTCCAAAAAGGATGGTCATCAGGCAGCATCAAAACAGCAAAAGTCTTGAGCGCCCAATAAGGAGAACCCGGTCCGTTATATCTCTCTCCCATAACCAGATTGGGATATCCGTATCCAATGGTCAGAATATCATTTCCATCAAAAATCGGCCTCTTCATCCAGTCGCAGAAGTGCCTTACGATAANTCCTTTCATAACACCGACATCAAANGGCTCTATCCCCGCCATCAGACATGCCGAGAAAAAGCTCACCTGTGAAAAACGGTAAGTCAGGGAACGGCCGAAAGGCAGCGCCCTTCCTTTTTCATCGAACCAGTATATGAACTGNNNNGCNAAAAGCTCCGCACGTTCTTTATAAAGTTTACATCTTTCAGGGTCTTCATCTTCCATGACCATCGCATAAAANAAACTGTAAAAATGAATCGCAAAAGAAACATAATAATCCTTCTGCCCCGAATCACCGTCCTGATACCAGCCGTCGCCAAGGTAAAAAGAATTTGCNCCGTTTANNTATTTTTCCAATTTATCAGCATCATATTTTCTGCCGAGTTTTTTTAATGCGATATTGACAAGTACNGCGAACAAGACCCAGTTACAGACGGGCAGCTCATACTTATTAATTCCGTAAAGCCAGTCCTCCAGATTGTCCTTTTCCTTGTCAGATAAAGGTTCCCACAGCTTATCAGGNGCCAGGATAAGTCCATACGCCATAGCCGCCATCTCAACGAAACGCTGGTCNAAGGCATGAAANCCACCCCAGTATTCTTCATTTTCCGGGTCGGTTCCCGCTGTCATTCCTTTTCTGTATACCTGCTCAAATTCCTCATCGCTTCCGCCGCCTGCCCAGAANGGCACAAGCCCCCATAATANCCGCGAAAAAGCTTCCAGACGAATCGTACTCTGCGTATAAGTCGTTGCCGTAACGCCCAACACTATTCCGGCNTTTTCCTTCGTATAATAAGGCAGCAGCGGCCTGATAATTTCCAANAAAAGCTCCCTGAAATCTTCNTTACTGTTTAATCTACCTTCCCAATCCGTTCTCATACTCAACCTCTCTATGTTCCTACCAATATAAGACCCAATCCTTTCGCAGCCTCGTCAACGCTTCCATATANAAGTAGTCTCCCCATGAATTACATTCATCTACGCCGTAATGATTACAGGTGTTATACGGTGAATGATTTGAATATGTACTGTGCAGTACAAGTCCGTTCGATTTGGCAGGGTCTTTTACAGCATAGTTATCGTACAGTGATTTCATCATCTGTTTCGCATACTTGAGATAAATCTCCGCCTCTTCCGGCTCTAACGACTTAANCATTTCCAACATGCCGCAAGCCGCAATTGACGCGGAAGATGAGTCTCTTGGCTGGTCATCCCCGTCAGTAAATTCCAAATCCCAGAAAGGAACCATATCTTTCGGAAGATGTTCCAGATAATACTGCGCTACATTTTTGAAGATATCTATATATTCTTTCCGCTTCGTATACTTATAGGCAAGCGCCGCGCCGTAAATCNCCCACGCCTGCCCTCTTGCCCATGCGGAGCCGTCGCGGTATCCCTGACACGTCGCGCCATGGTCCGGTTCCCCTGTCTCCATATTAAAGAAAAAGGTATGCCAGGTGGAATAATCTTCACGAATCACATTCTTAATTGCCGTATGGATATGTTTTTCCGCAATATCCCGGTACTTGTCATCTCCGGTCTCTTCCGATGCCCAGTACAGCAAAGGCAGATTCAGCAGACAGTCGATGATCAACCTGTAATTCTCCGGCGCATCCATCGGCCCCCAAGCCTGTATAAATTCACCAATGGGATGATATCTTGTAATCAGCTGAGCCGCCGCCTTGATGGCCGCCTCTTTCCCCTTCTCGCTTCCCGTCAGCTTATAAGCCGCCACACAGGAAGGTGAGTACAGGAAGCCCATGTCGTGATGGTCTACTTCTATTTTATTATCGATTCTATGCAAAAAGCTGTCCACCTGTACTTCCGCAGCCTTTTTCAGCGCATCTGCATCAGGACTGTTCTTTTCTTTCGCATATTCATAAGCAAGCCAGATTTCCCCTGTCCAGAAGCCTGTTGTCCAATAGTTGTTTTCGATTGGATGATAAAATCCGTCTTCGCTGTAAGCCTTTTGAAACTTATCCGTAAATTCAGGCAGGTTCCGAACAACCTGCTCCACGGAAAAATCAAGGGCTTTGTTTATCTCTTCCGTAGAAATGGATGGGCTTGATTCAAATAATATTTTCATATGCTTCCTCCGTTCTGCTATGTCTATGAGCGCTTAACTCTGAAGAATACTGTCCGATGTACTGCGCTTGCCTTCGCTGTCTCCTGCAAGCATGACTGCGATATCATACACCTTGAAGCAGTTGATTGTCAACATAACAACTATTTACTTTCCCCAAATCATTCTCTTATGTTAAAATATTAATAGAATGAGGATTTTCCAAAGAATGTCTCTAACGAGTCATTTTTTGTGAAGTGGAATCTGAGCAGAAATGGAGGAATAATATGTTCTACGAAATTGCTGCAAATTATCAGGATACTTTCAGATCATTCGCTCTCTATCCGCCGATTACGGACAGAACCGCTTGGGAAGAATTGGATGAGGATTGGAAAATAGAGGCACTGGCTCTTGGAGAGAGCTATTTACATTTTGCTTTTCAACCCTTAACGGCCACCGACTTTATGGATTTCACCAGAACCGGCAATCGGGTACGTTACGAAACAAAGTGTTTTTCAAAACGGCATGCCCTGAACGCTCTGGTATTGGCGGAATGCGTGGAAAATAAAGGACGTTTTCTGGATGATATCATCAATGGCATATTTTCTATCTGTGAAGAAAGCGCCTGGCAGCTTCCGCCCCACAACAGCTACATAAGGGATACGCCGCAGCTTCTTTTGCCGGACAGTACGGCTCCTGTTCTGGACCTGTTCGCCTGCGAAAGCGGCGCTATTCTTTCAACCGCCTGCTATCTTCTGGAAAGCAGGCTCGATGAAATCAGCCCTTTTATTACAAAACGAATCCGTCATGAGCTGGAACAGCGGATTTTCATACCCTATCTGGAATCCCATTTCTGGTGGATGGGAAACGGAAAAGAACCGATGAACAACTGGACTGTCTGGTGTACACAGAATGTACTCCTATCCGTATTTTTATTAAACAATGATGAATCCGCAGCTGNTGAAAATGATACTACTGCTTTTAGGTCTGCCGTCCTGCGCAAAGCCTGTAAGAGTATAGACTTTTTTTTAGCTGAATACGGAGAAGACGGCTGCTGTGACGAGGGTGCACAATACTATCGTCATGCCGGACTATGCCTGTTCAACGCTATGGAAATTCTGAATGAGGTAACGAACGACGCTTTCCTAGGGTTATATAAAGAATCAAAAATCAAGAATATTGCCGCTTACATCTACAATATTCATATTGGAGATAAATATTATGTAAACTTNGCTGACTGTTCGCCGGTTGCAGGCCGTTCCGGCGTACGGGAATTTCTCTTTGCACTNCGTACAGACAATGCGGGTATGGCCGCTTTTGCTGCTGCCGATTTTCTCGCCGGAATGCCNGATACTCTATTGCTTCCTGAAGAAAATAATCTCTACTACCGNCTGCAGAATGCCTTTANCNTACACGNAATCAAGACATATGCAGTCTCCNCGCCGGATTCCTTGGAGACCGCAGCAGGTNCTGCTCAGGCAAACAGCACAANNACCCTGNCCGGACCNGATATCTATTATCCCAGCGTCGGTATCTTTCTTGCCAGAGACGATTCTCTCTGTCTTGCAGTCAAAGCAGGCGATAACGGCGACAGCCATAACCACAATGATACCGGAAGCTTTACTATTTATAAAAAAGGAANTCCNTTGATCATTGACGTGGGCGTTGAGAGCTACACTAAGAAAACTTTTTCCNCGCAGCGCTATGAAATCTGGACCATGCAGTCCGCCTATCATAATCTGCCGACGATAAACGGTCATATGCAGAAAGANGGNGAANCCTACGGCTCGCNGNATGTCNNNTATCAATTAAGTGATGANGTNTGCNGTATCGAAATGGATATTGCAGCCGCTTATCCNNNNGAAANCGGNCTTATTTCNTATAANCGGANAGCTTCANTGATTAAGGGGCNGNAAATCNTAATTAATGATAATTTCGCGTTCCGCGGCGGCGANGCCGGATCCGTTGTCATGAGCCTGATGACTTACGAAAAACCAATCATCACAGGAAATACCGCCATTGGTNNCGATTTCGACGAGTCGGAAGACGGTCCGCTTACATTCCAAATCGGNNANGCCGGNACTNTGCGCCTCAAAGGCGGACAGCNTGCACGGATTGAGACCATTCCGATTACTGATGCACGGCTTCAGACCGCATGGGAACACGAAATATATAGAATTTTGATTAATGTCATCGGATCAGAACTTGAAATGCAAATTAACTGACATAGAATTTACCCTGACTTCTTATCAGTCTCTTTCCGAGTCTTTGTTTCCGTCTTTCTATCATGCATACCGTCTATCATCTTTTCGATAAGAAGTTTTTTTACATATACGTCAAAACTCAGCATACAGATAAANCTGAATGTCTGTAAAAACTCCCTGCTGTCTTCCGGCGCATCCTTAAAGGTTCCTTCCGAAATACGGAATTTCTCTATTATATCCTTTTTCAGGGCTTCTGTCTGCTCATCCTCCAGTCCGAATACCGTTTCATAAATCTTTTCCAAGTCAAAATCNTCTTTAGTATCAAAGAATTTGTCTGTGATTGGCTTAAAAAGCTCCTGAATGTCATTTATGGACAGGATTCCTTTATAATAATATATAAATACCAGAAGCAGAACATGCTCCTTGGAATACTTNTTCTTCACTGGCGGCGGCAGAAGATCATTTTTTGCATAATTATTAATCATTGTCTTGGTCAATATCTTATCTTCGCCGGGATGCCTCGTGGACTTCTTCAATCTGGATTCCATAAAGGTAGTCACCTGATCCATATATAAATCAATATTAGGAATATCCTCAGACTTAATATACGCAATCCTGTCCAGACTCTCCAAAATGCTGTTAAGTAAATCTTCCGTACTAATTGTCATTCCTATCAGAACCTTTCTTTATATATATCACATTATATAGTTTTTATTACTACATGACAAGTCTTAAAATTCAATAGTTTTGGTTGCAATTTTTTCCCGGAATCTTACGTCATGTTCCACAAACAGCATTGTAGGCTGATATTCCAGCAGTAATTTTTCAATCTGCATTCTGGAAAATACATCTATATAGTTTAACGGCTCATCCCATATATAAAGATGCGCGGGAGTAAGCAGGCTTGCTGCAATAAGCACCTTCTTTTTCTGCCCTTCCGAATAATCCTCCATATTCTTAGAAAACTGCACCCTTTCAAAGTCAAGCTGCCTGAGTATGGAATAAAAAAGNCTTTTATCCAGATTATTTTTACTGCAGAACTCAGGTAGTCCGCCTTTTAAGCCTGATGTATCCTGATTGATGTAAGATATCACAAGCCCTGATGCTGTTTCGCAAATTCCATCCTCTGAAACCTCCATGATGCTATCGTTATGTCCTGCTTTTTGCATAATCATTTTAATAAGCGTTGACTTCCCACACCCGTTTTCTCCATGTAAAGCGATTCGCTCACCCCTATTGACTGATATAGTCAAATCAGTGAAAACATTCTTTTCCGCTCCTGCATATTTCAGACTGTAATCCCTGATATTTATAAGCGTATTTTTATGATGCTCAAGCTTTACCAGTTTCAGGTCTACGGGCTGTTCCAAATCCGCCAGAAGACCTTCCTTTTCTTCTATTTCCCTTCCAATCCTCTTTTCAGTCTGCGTTACCCTGCTCTGCATCTTTTTAGTTTTAGCGCCGATATATGCTCTCGTATCTTTAGATCTGTCATGCTCTTTTATCGGGTCAAAACCTATCTTCGTACGCTCATTTTTATCCGCCCACTCCGCCGTACGTGCTGCCGCCTTCTTCAGCTTCTTTATTTCCCGAAGATGCTTTTCATTCTCTGTCTTTTCAAACAGATCCCTTCTTTGTTTGTTTTCCCACCATGTGGAAAAATTGCCGTTCTGCACTTCGATGGTTGCCCTGTTAAGCACCAGGACATGGTCGATACAGGCATCTAAAAGGTCCCTGTCATGTGAGACAAGGATAAACCCTTTCTTGGAAGCCAGATATGCTTTAACATTTTCTCTTGCCCTCATATCCAGATGGTTCGTGGGTTCATCGATCAGCAGAAAGTCGTTTTCTCCGGAAAACAAAACCGCCAGCATAATCTTGGTACGTTCTCCCGGGCTCAATGTGATAAAAGGTCTGTAAAGCAATTCCGCCTCTGCCTCCAATTGCGTCAACTCACATATAACGCGCCACTCTTCGCAGTCTGTCTTGATTTCTTCAATGAGTTCAGACGCTGTAAGCTGTAACTGCCTCTCAGTAAGCTGATACGGGAAATAGTCCAACGCCGTCGTATTGGTTATTGAGCCTTGATATGAATATTTCCCCAGCAGCAGATTTAAGAAAGTGGTCTTACCCTTTCCGTTACGCCCTATAAATCCCAGTTTCCAGTCTGTATCGATAGAAAACGACACATTTTCAAATATATTATCAAAACTGCCTTCGTAATAAAACGTAAGATTATTTACACTTATTTGTGCCATATACACTCCTCCTTCTAATGGTTCCGTATGCATACAAAAAAAGGAACCGCTTGCTGCCAAACAGTTCCATTACATACTGATAACCTCATAAATATACTTATAATACATAATATTTAGAAGGACGATTTTTCAATCACCGTTAATCATTAAATTTTATGCAAGCAAAAAGAGAGGTTATGAGAACATAATCCACTTTTGGCAACATGAATAATATTTTCTCATGTAATCAAAAGTAAATTATCAGCCTCATCTTTTCACCTCTCTCTTCAATGATAACGTGATTTTAACATGTTGTTTTCTTTTTGTCAATATGGGCGGATTTATATACTTTAAAATATTTGACAATATGTTAATATATGTTACAATATTTTAAATAGCACTACCTAAAGTGGTAGGCGGTTAGTCCTTCTCTTGGAGGGACTGATACCCTCTGTTTACATAAATAAATCTTTCTGAGAAGAAATATTGAAGTGAAGGAGGGGATTGCATGACCTTAGATCAGATTTTACAATTTGTGATAATGCTTGTTGCAGTCGCCGGTTTGTTCTACAAAATCGGACAACGAAAATAACCGCCCCAGTTCCCCAACTTAAGCGGTTATAATCATCGATTATTATTCAATTAATTTGGGACTAACCGCTTGCTTTATGGTAGTGCCCCTTTTTTATTTACATCATTCACTTTATATATATCATATAACTAACAAATAAAATATCAAATGTAATTTTATTTTTCTTACAACTTAATCTTACTATAATTATAATTGATTGTAAATAATTTTTTAATAATGAATAAACAGAATCCCACTCAATCTAAATCCTGACATCTACGCTTACCAATCCGGCTTTTATTGCTTTGTCCTTTTCTTCATCGGTGTTTTCTGTATTCTCACCTATTTTAGAGTTTTCCGCTTCTTTTGCGTCTTCATCTTTTTCTTTGCCCTCTATGCCTTCTGTCTCTTTTGTGTTGTTCTCTGAATCTGCGGCTTCTTTCATAGCCTTATTTGCCTTGCCAAGCGTACTTATCTGTGCTGCTGAAGCATCCGCGGCTCTTTGCTTAGCATTTTCAAGCTCTTCCTTCTTTACATCCACATTTCCGCCACGTGCAGAATCAAGACTAATTTCCACTTCCAGCACTCTTGCACGACCTTCCATCTTAGTTGCAACGCTGCCCTGTTTAGCTGCCTGTTTCATGGAAACGTCAGCAGAAATCATAGCTTCCATGCTCGCCTGTGTCATGCCGTTTCCTTTATCTGACGCTTTTGTTTTTCCTTCCATGGATGCACTTTCAAAGATGTCATCAGAAGAAGCTTTTTCCTGCTGTTTCTCCTTCCTTAGCTCAATCTGATGCTGCCTGAGCTGTACATTCAGGTCGCTTATCTGTTTCTGAATCTCCTGACGCTTCTTCATCTTCTCTTCGCCGCCAAGCTGTGTGTTAGCAGAAAGCTCCTGTAATTCCTTTTGCAGATTATCAATCTGTTTCTTTAGATTTTTGCTAATCATATCGTCTTCCTGATGAAGCCCCATCTGACCTGCCTGCATATTTACTCCATTTGCTGCGCTGTTAACTTTCATGGTTTATTCCTCCCGTATTTTGCTGTTAGGCTGCAAGTTAGGCAACAATTATCCCGACTTACTGCATCCTTCACTTTATCTTTCGGAATCGGAACTGTTGTATTTAACCTTTATGTTGTGAACCGTCCTTTTTCCGTTGTGAAGCCGTCTATATACACTTTCCTGTAACAATGTTTAAGGCAAGAATACCGGTGCGCCACGCAAAGGATGGGAAACTGTATTTGTATGATATGTCAAAAATCAAGTATAATAAACATATTAAAAATGTCATCTACTGTAAAGTTAATAAAATTTTCAAGAAAGTCTGCCGATAAAAAACGATACTTTGATATATCAACGGAATCTACGTTATACTGTACATTTAGTAAATGTTCTTTTTGTTTTTCAATATCGACTTTATTAACAAGTCCTTCTACATCATAAGCCACAGCCCTATCAAGCATTTCCATTATCGTTTTTGTGTTCCGTCCGTTTTGGTAAAGCCACAAATCAATGCCGCGGGCTTCAGGATAATATGCTTCTCTGAATTCAGTAAATTCCATCGGAGGTATGTACTCTTTTTGAAGTTTCCTCCAGATTTTGATATCATTCCAATAATCTGTCAGGCAATGAACACATAAGCCGAAGACAAAATCCCTGTAAGTTGTCCCCTTTTCTTCATCCGTAAATTTATGTAAACCATCTACGATATTTCTTCTCCACCGCATATAGTCCTGTGTATCACTCCATTCGCCACAACCTTCAAACATATGCGATTGTACCTTCATACCTATATCATAGTTTTGGTTCATATGCACGGAATCAGGCGCTACTGATCCGAGAATAAATTCCGCGGCATTTTCTATTTGAGGAATCCGTTCTAACAGTCTATACGCAATCTCCATGTGTATCATCTGAAAAGCCATAATCAATTTCCTCCATGAGCATCAGGTATATTAACTGACATACTCATTATAATACTTTTCATAATCCCATTCAATATTTCTCAGCCACATACATTACTGCAATTCACCTAATATCAACATAACAGTAAGCACAAACTTCTCCCCACTCTGCTCTATATGAATATCTCCATAATATTTCTGCGCTACCTTGCGGATATTGGATAAACCGAATCCATGCATGCCATCCGTCTTAGTTGTAACCGGAAGCTCGCTTCCTTCATCCATAGTCCTTGTGCCTGACATGGAATTCCTTATTTCTATCATATAAGCATTGTTTTTGCGATAAGAAGAAAGTTTAACGTATGGTTCATCGCATTCTCTTGCGGCTTCAATGGCATTGCTCAGCGCATTATTAAGAATAATACTGACATCAAAGGCATTTACCACTTCGTCTTCAGGATAATGGAAATCATAATCAAAAGTAATTCCCCATTCCTGCGCTTCCTTCTCCTTTTCCGTCAGGATAACATCTGTTATCGGATTGCCGCTCTTTGCCTTTACATTCAATACCGTATCACGCATCTGTTCCTTTAGCTGTGCCACATATTCTCCTGCGTCTGCATTATCCCCGTACAGCCTTTCCAAAACCATGACATGATTAGCCATATCATGCTTCATGCCGCGAATGTCCCGGTATAATCTCTCCACTTCGCTTATATGCGCTTTCATATCCTCAATCTGTCTTGCCAGTACTTTTTCTTCTATTTCATTTCTTTGGCTTTCCTTAATGTTCCGATATATAATGATAACCGTAAACAATGCCGCCATAGATATTGCCTGATGCAAAAACAGAACCAAGTTGTAGCCGTGATGCATGTCCCAGATATATTTCTTTAAGTCCGTTAAATATACATTGTTAAAATATCTAAACAGTAGCCGTCCTGAAATGAGGGAAAAAGTCGGAACCATCATAAGTACAAGCTCTTTTTTCGTCATATTTTCCGACTTGTATATATAAACCCTGTGCCAAATCCTGATTAACGTTTCCATAGTCAGGCTTTCTATAACAATCCAGAATATCTGTCTTATTACATATGATTCAAACTGTATCAGGTAAGATTCATTTACGGCAGGAATCATATCGGTTATATCATATGAAAAATTCCACAAAGCAACGACAACTCCCCATGCTAACCATTCCAAAAGGTAAAATGTCGTTACTATAAATATTTTCTGCTCTATGTTTCTTTTATCAATAAAACACATAAATATAAATACCGCAATAGCGCTGATTGCATATACAGTGCTTCCGTATATCTCTTGTGGAATTAAATATAGAAACAGCATCACAATTATGTAAACTATCGGTACTAATCTTGTGCTTCGTCTTTCCGGCACGAAGGGCTTTACAAAACGATAAAAGAAACAGCCCAGAATACATATCTCCAAGATGTTCGTCGTATGTGACACTATTTCCCAATAAACTTCACTAACTTCCATGTTATCAGCCTTTCATTTTCCCTAACGCGGTGAGTACCGTTTTTGTTTATACTGCTTACGTTCGTGCCTTGCGATAACATTTTTTCATTCACCTATTCTTTCAAATTGTATCTCAGATATCTTTTCACAAACGCATGATAATTCTGCTTAGCCATAAGCGCGCTGCCTCTTTCCAGCCATACCGTCACCGCATTATACTTTACCACATACTTAAGATTAACAAGATATGCCCTGTGAGTTCTATAGAATCCGTCTCCCGCCTTCTTCTCCAAGTCTGAAAGCTTCCCATAATATTCAATATCTTCTTTCATCGTATGAATTGTGACTTTGCGGTTAAAAACTTCTGCATAAACAATATCGTCTAACAGAATTTTCGTGGCGGTACCACCTGTTTTAACCATAAAACTTTTTCCTTCATCTTTTATACGGCGCATATATTCTGACATATGTGTCACATTGTCAGGTAATGACTGATATTGCTCTACCGCATTTTTAAGCACTGCGTCAAATTTCTCGTCAGTAAACGGCTTTACGATATAATGAAAAGCTCCCACGTCAAATGCCTGAAAGACATAATCTTCCATGGCAGTCACGAAAATCAGGATTGTATGTTTGTTCTTAGTACGAAATTCCCTTGCAGTATCCATCCCGTCTATGTCGGGCATCTGTATGTCCAGAAACAGTATGTCCGGTTCGATATCCGCCGCCAGCAGCTCTTTTCCTGAGCAGAATAATAATATTTCAGTTTCGGGATATAGCTTTAGGATTCTCTCTGCAAGCATATCCTGCACTATCTTTTCATCATCACATATTGCTATCTGCATTTTATAATCCCGCTCCTTCTAACTCTGCAAATTTTGTCTTTTCTTTCAGGAGTTTCTTATATATGTATCGGAATTTATGGGTATCTTGATAATGAAATGTTGTGAAACGAAGATTATTTGATGTGGAATGATTTCATTATTCACGGATTTGAGAGAAATACTTGTAATCTTCCCCATAAGTCCATATAATTAAGGTATATATACCATCTAAAATACAATGATAAAAGAGGACATATGAAAAAAGCACCCCAAATAACCAAAACTAAAATTCTAAAAGCATTATGGCTATTATTTGCACTTCTGAGCGCATTATTCTGGCTGCCGAAAATATATAATATGTTAGCGTCAGATTTAGAGTCCATATCCCAGTATATTTCACTGGATGACTCATGGGATATAACGATTAACGGTGAGAATTACCAGAATGTCTCTTTAGATGATTTCCAGTTTAATGACATCGGAAAAGGCGATGAAATCACCATGCAGAGAGTACTTCCCGATAGCTGGAATATAGAAGAAGGAGCATTGCGCTTACATATCTGGCAGACTGCCATGAGAATTTGCATTGATGATGAGCAGGTCTATGAGTACGGTTTTGACAGGATGACTGATAATAAAACTGTCGGCAGCGGCATGCAGTTTATTAATTTTCCAAGCGATTATCAGGGAAAAACTTTGAAAATCCACCTTGTTCTTGCTGAAAACAGGGCTTTTTCCAATTATGAATCTATACGGATTTATGAGTGGTCAAATGCATATAAGATTCTTATGACGGAAAACAGAATTCCTTTATTCATTGGCTGCTTTTTGACTATCTTCGGAGTTGTAACCCTGATAACGACGATATTTGCATTAGCTTTTTCCGTAAAATATATCAGAATTTTCTGTATAGCACTCTTTTCTCTGCTTATGGGCTTATGGACATTATGCTATTACAATGTTATTTTAGCCTTCGCGCTACCGCTATATAAGATATCCCTGTTGGAATATATAGCGCTCTATCTGGCTCCTCTTCCTATGATTGTCTATCTGTGGGAGGATATTAAAAACCTGAATAATAAGTTCATCAGCATATTATACCATGCTATTTTTGCAATACAGGTAACGGCTACTGCCGTTATGTTAGGGCTTCATACGTTCGACATCGTTCACTGCCCGGCAACGCTTAAATATATGCAGATACTTATCATCTGCGCTCTGGTATTTGCCATATTAGTGGAACTAATAAGTATCAGACTCAACAATACATCGAACAAACTTTTTCTATTCGGTATAGTTATTGTTGCCTGCTGTATTTTATATGACCTTGCCACTTATTATAACAGGCGTTATTTTGGTGGAACATTGCCTAATATCCGCGGTATATCATCAATTGGCATAGTTATATTCATCTTTATCTTAATAGTTTCATTTTATATATCCCTGACACAGAAAATGATGCAGGAAAAAGAACGTGATTTCCTGATAAAAAGTGCCTATACGGATGAGCTGACGCAAATACATAACCGACGTTATTGTATTGAATATATGAATAAAATCAGGGAATCCAAGTCTTCTGATTATACAATTATCTGTTTTGACTTAAACAATCTAAAGACGGTGAATGACACATTAGGTCATGCCAAAGGTGATATTCTAATTAAAAGCGCAGCCGATGTAATCGCCAAGACCTTTGAGAATCACGGAATCGTCGCAAGGATGGGCGGCGATGAGTTCATTGCAGTCTTAGACACTGCCCTTCATGAAGAAATCGCAAAATTGATGGAGCAGTTCCGTATAAATATACTGCATAAAAATCAGGAAGTAGAAGATTTGAATATGTCCATTGCATACGGTTATGCTTCCAGCACCATCAAAGAATATGATATCGATAAAATATATCAGATTGCGGATGACCGTATGTATGAGAATAAGAAAAAGATGAAAAAAGCATAGGTTGAATTCACCTATTTCTTTTTCCATCCATGTGCATCATGTATAATATCTGCTCTTGCTACTGCAATTTTATAAACTATATCATTTTCATCAAAATAAAAAACTAATACAGATCTCCCATCTTCCACAAAATACTTTCCATGGCTATCTTGCTGCAGCTCCCGATAACTTTTACGATATACTTTTTCAATGGTACTTTTATCTGTGCCGACTCCAATTTCTTTTCTCCCAAAACGATATTCCGGGTTTGTCAATTCTATTCTATACAAATAAGGATGCCCGCTTGTATTTTCATTGTCCGAAAAAACGAATAAACGTCCATCATCATATACATTATAAATAAAATAATCACCGTGATCTGTATATCTTTCCCTTACTGTCTTAGCCGGTTCACCGTTTACATGCATTATCTGATTATAACCCCAGATTTCTGTTTTCGCTAAAACTGAATAGTAATCTTCACAATAAGTCGTATAGTATTCATAATATTTTAATTGTATTCCCAACATAATTAATCCAAATGAAAATACTATTAAAATGATTGCAAAACAAATAATCATCTTTATATTTCTTTTTTTCATGTTCATCTGTACATCTCCTGTTTCTCACCTAAATAATCAAAGATTACTTAAAACAAACATTCATCATTTCTATTTTCCAAAATCAATATTTTTTCAAAAATGGTAAATAGAAAATCAACAGATGATTGTCCCTTTGAATCCTTTAGATCCATTCTGTTTTCTATATGTGACTGCATACTAAATTAAGAACTTTCCTGCTCCTTCCCTGCATATATGCATTAAGTTACATTATTTCCTTCTATGCTTCTTATTATGTTTTCTCTCGAAAATTATACCATAGAGCAAGTGAAAACAAAATCACCATTGCCTATTCCCATAATTCAAAAAACAAACAGACATCCATCATCATATTTTTTATTTAGTAATAGAATCATTCCATTCCACCCTGACAGCCTTTATCTTCTTTTCCATAAACCCCTTCATCTCCCAACCGTATCTCTCTATTGCCCTCTTGTTATCACCTTCAACGAAAACAAGCCAAATCTCGGTATTCTCTGATTTTGATTTAATCACTGCCTTATATTTAACTTTTCCTTTGCAATAGAGTTTGAACTGGTCTATCCCTTTTATCAATAATATGTATACAACATCGCTCTCTTTCTTAAATTCATACTCAAATATATCATTTGCTTTATGGCTTTTCAGCCTTTCTATAACCTCATCCTGTGATAATGGGGAAACAAATTTCATTTTCTCGCGGCTTTCCGACGAAGGCGGCATTCCTCCATATTTACTTGCCCTTATCAGATACAATACTATTGTTCTAAATATAATAGCACCTATTATTATATATATTATAAACATGAAAATAATACTTTCCTGACTCATTCCTCTACCTCGCGTTCATTTCCATCCCATACTTATCCAAATCAACCTTTCCGTCTATGACTTCAATCCCATCCGCTTCCAGCAGTTCCTGCTGTGTCGAAGGACCACCGAAAGCAAACGCACCTGACAATTGTCCTTTCGCATTGACTACGCGGTAGCACGGAATTGAATCCGGGTCCGGATTCTTATGNANGGCGTTTCCCACGGCACGGCACATCTTCTTATCTCCCGCNAGCTCCGCAATCTGCCCGTAAGTGGCAACTTTTCCTTTTGGAATCTTCTTAACAGCCTCGTATATACGTCTGGTGGGATTGTCGGCAATAAGGTCATAGCTTTCGGAAATCATCCTCTTAATGTCTTCGTCAGGGATACTGCCGTCCAAAATAATCGTATTCCAATGTTCCTTATTCTGATGCCAGCCCGGAATNACGGCNTCAAACGCCCTTCTCCAGAAATCCCGCCATTCAGGAGATACTTTGACATTCAGGTTTATATATCCGTTTCTCTCATATGTCCAAAGAAACGCCTTCCTGCTTCCTTTGACACGGACAAGCTGCCAGTTAGAATCGTGGAATGGGGCTTCTTTATATGTATCAGGAAAAGACAGCCCATAAGCAAGGGCTTCTTCGCGTGTTTTCATATCCTCACCTCTTCTGTAACCAAATGTATTTTCGTTCAAATATATTTGCTATCAAAAATCGAGTGCCGGCGCACTCGATTCCGAGAATGCTCCGCATTCTCATTGGAATGTTTTACGCTGCGGCATAATTTCCTATAATATAAATAATTGTATCAGATACACTAATAAAACAGCAATATAATTTTTCCGATATAATTTTTCCCGGTGATTTTTTAGCGAATAATACTTTACATTTGTAAGCACTTATGATATTCTAGGAGTGTTGAAAAAAGTCAACATATTTTTAAATTTTTTGGAGGTATCTACGATGAACAAAGGTACAGTAAAATGGTTTAACAACCAAAAAGGTTACGGCTTTATCTCTGATGAGCAGGGTAACGACGTTTTCGTTCATTACTCAGGACTTAACATGGAAGGCTTCAAGTCTCTTGAAGAAGGAGCTGCTGTTGAGTACGAAGTAGTTAATGGCGAAAAAGGACCTCAGGCAGTCAATGTAACTAAGTTATAATCAGCCGGTCCACAACATACAATGGAATGTGTTTACCGCTTTTCTGTTGTACTATATTAATCAGTATCACGATGTGCCTTTTCATAATATAAATGATGAATTTTATTTTGAATTTGCAATATTGTTATATCGGATTAAAAGAAAAACCTGTCAAAAGCAGGTTTTTTCTTTTATTAGATGTATCTGTATTTTGATGTGCTTCTACTTTTGACTAATATAGTCAAGTACATCCTCAAACTTCATCTCACCGCCGAATAAATCCAGTGCACTTCCTATCGTCACATTAATTTGATTGTTTCCAAGTTCCTTTATTAGCCGCAAATCGTCATAAGAATGTATACCGCCCGCATAAGTAATTGGTATTTTATTCCATCTGCCAAGCATCGCTGCGAGCTCTTTTTCAATGCCGCTCGCTTTTCCTTCCACGTCTACTGCATGAACCAGAAATTCATCGCAATAACCAGATAACATATCCATCGTTTCATTATTCAATATAACATCCGTATATTTCTGCCATCTGTCGGTTACAATATAGTAGTTTCCGTTTTTCATGCGACAGCTTAAATCCAGCACGAGTTTTTCCCTGCCGGTTTCCTGTACAAGCTTATGCAGATTATCAAAATTAATACGTCCATCACTAAAAACATAAGATGTTGCAATAACATGAGAGGCTCCTGCATCAAGAAACTCCGACGCATTCTCAGCAGTGATTCCGCCTCCTATCTGCAANCCTTGCGGATAAGCCGCTAATGCCATAAGCGCCTGCGCTTTTGTCTCCTCATAGAATGGGGAATCCTTTGGATTAAGCATAATTATATGCCCGTTTTTTATTTTTTTTTCACGATATAAATTTGCATAAAACGCCGCTCCGCTTGCAGCGACAAAATTTTCGACTGCGCTGCTGTCTTTGTCTTTTAGGCTTCCGCCCACAATCTGTTTTACTTTTCCGTTATGTATATCGATACAGGGTCTGAATTCCATGATTTTTCTCCGATAAATTTTAATTTAAAATCGCTGCAATAGTATAATTTCTTACAATATAATAATGCACTGACTTAAGCAGATATTGCCATAACATGTTTAAAGTGCCAATACGCTCTGCAGCGAATATTTTATTTTCTATATGACATAATAACATATGAACAGGAATATGCACAGTTTCTGTTTTATAATATAAGTAAAGGAGTGAAATTATGAAAAAGATAAAAAAACTGCTATTTGCTTCTCTCATGGTTCTGACATTTTCCATGATGACTGCCTGCGGCGCTAATGACAATGCCGCAAACAATAACGGTACTAATAATAACGGAGCAAACAATTCCACAACAGGCACCGAAACGGCAGACAATACAGGCAACACAAATACAAACGGCACTGCCGGCACAAATAATGACAGCAATGTCAATTCTGTAACTAACGGCGATAATAATACAAACGGTAATGATTCCCTCTTAGGAGATACCGGCAACGCCGTCGGTGATGCCGTAGATGATGCCGGAAATGCNATCGGAGACGTAGTCGATGACGTCACAGATGGCGTTGGCAACGCTATAGACGATGTAGTCGGTAACGATAACAACAATACTACCGATACCGATAATAACAACGTCGGCGCCGACAATAATAACAGCAATGTCGATAATAACAATACTACCGATGTTGGCAGAAATACAACCCGAAACGGTTCTTCAATGGTTGGTACAACTTCCAGAACCGGTTCTGCAACAAACAGAACATCAATTATGAGGTAAAATGTTCTAACAAAAATATCAGATGAAGATTTTATGGCGCCGCTTTGGACTGCGGCGCCATGGAATTTTATATTCTCTCTACAATACCACCGTAACGGTAAGCCTGCAGCAGTTCATTCAACTGATGTATGCTCTCCCTAAGCTCAGCGCCGATATCCGTATCAGCGATTTTCTGCCTTGTCGTGCTTGTCTCAAGAATAACTGAATCCGAAAAAATATCAGACTCATTGATTATCGCAGATTCCGTGGATTCAAAAGGCTCGTGCGCCACCAGACGCATGCCGTGAGAATTTGACACCAGTGTATAGCCTGCAATTCCCGTTTTATCCTGATATGCCTTGGAAAATCCNCCGTCTATAATAAGCAGCTTACCGCCGCATTTGACCGGTGAATCCCCCTTCTTTAACTCTACCGGAACATGACCGTTTACGATATGGGACTTATTAGCATCCAGCCCAAATTCCGCCATAATTTTATTTATAACGTTCTCATCATCAAGCAGCCTGTAATAGCTGTTCTTCGTTTCTTTATGAGCTTCTTTCTCTTCNACAAAATAGCGTTCNAAAGTTGCCATTTTATCTTTTCCGAAAACCGGAGATTTAGGACCTGCCCATATATACCAGATTATATCCTGTCCTTTAAGCTTCTCCTGTAAATCATGATTTGAATAGTATCCTTTTCTGGCATATTTCTCTAACACATCATACAATNCTTTTCCGCTGCATTCCTCGCCGTATATACTGACTTTACTGAAATTGCCTTCGTCATCCATCGGCATACAGCCATGATAAAGCAGGTTTGAATTATATACTTTATAAAGACTGCCCTTGGAAAAAAGAAACCTGACATGCTTCTGTAGTTTCTCGCATCTGACAAAAGCATGACGCAGACGTTCCATCAACTGCTCCTCTTCCTCAGTCAGCTCATACGGACGTGCTCTGTTTACGGTCGGAAAATCCGTATCCTTCATATGATATTCTTTTCCTTCAATAACAATCGTTTTTTTATCATAATCAATATGGTTAAGAAGAAGTCTGTCGTTCATTCCAAATTCCGGGCGGCGCATTATAAGCTGCCCCTCAAGTTTGAATTGCAGAATCGCGATTGCCTTATGCATTTTCATNTCAAGACTTAAGTCTTTGGTATCATAATCGGTATTGTATTTAATTGCAAAAGCATCGCAGTTCGTATCTTTATAGACTTCCATAGCGAATGTTGCAAGAGGAATCAAGTTGATGCCGTATCCTTCTTCAAGAGTAGCCAGATTCCCGTATCTTGCCGCCATCCTGATTACGTTTGCTATGCAGGCAAGATGACCGCTCGCCGCGCCCATCCAGACAATATCATGATTGCCCCACTGTACGTCAACAGAATGATACTGTCTTAATGTATCCATAATAATATGCGGTCCCGGACCTCTGTCATAAATATCTCCTACAATATGCAGATGGTCAACTACCAGACTCTGTATCAGATTACTGAGCGCAACTATAAACTCCGGNGCCCTGCCAATGCGGATAATCGTATGGATTATCTCGTTATAATACGCTTCCTTATCCTGAATCTCTGCCTTTTCCGTAATCAGCTCCTCTATTACATAGGAAAAATCCTGNGGAAGAGCTTTTCTGACTTTNGAACGNGTATACTTGGAAGAAACCCTTTTCGTAATCTGTACCAGTCTGTGAAGNGTAATCTTATACCAGTCCTCGATACTGTTTTCGTCTTCCTCGCGCAGTANGATTTCCAGCTTTTCTTCCGGATAATAAATTAAAGTAGCGAGACTTTTTTTGTCCTTATTACTAAGAGTATTTCCAAATTCCTCATCTATCTTACGCCGTACAGAGCCGGAGCCGTTTTTCAATATATGCTTGAACTGCTCATATTCTCCATGAATNTCAGTCATGAAGTGNTCTGTACCCTTNGGAAGACTTAAGATTGCCTGTAAGTTAATAATCTCCGTAGANGCAGCCGCAATCGTCGGATATTGCTTCGCCAGACTTTTTAAATACTTCTGTTCTAATTCATCCATATCAAATGCTCCATTCCGTATTTCCGATAACATCACTCATATCATACAATCCCGCAGGCTTTCCTTTAAGGAATTTCGCCGCCTGAATTGCNCCTTTTCCAAAGACAGCCTTAGAATAAGCCCTGTGAGAGAAGGTAATCACCTCATCCGTTCCTGCAAAGATTACATCATGGTCGCCCACGATTGTTCCTCCCCTGACAGCGCTGATACCGATTTCATTCCGGCTCCTTTTCTCCCTTTTNCCGCTTCTGTCATAAATNTACTGACAATCTTTGTCCAGTTCTTCTTTTATGGAATCCGCCAACGCCAGTGCCGTACCGCTTGGCGCGTCTAACTTCTGGTTGTGGTGTTTCTCTACTATCTCCACATCGAAGCCCGCGGGATACAATATAGAAGCCGCCTCTTTTAATATTTTTANNANCATATTGATACCNAGAGACATATTGGCGGATTTAAGAACCGCAGTNTTTCCTGAAGCTTCATTNACCTTNTCAANCTGNTTATCNGANAGNCCTGTAGTGCATAATACNCACGGAAGCTTTTTCTCCATGCAATAATCAAGCAGCGCATCGACTGCCGACGCAGTACTGAAATCAATGACNGCATCAGCTTCCACGTCGCACTTACCGATTTCCGTAAATACNGGATAGCTGTTTTTNCCTTCATCATATGCGTCTATTCCCGCCACAGTCTCTATCTCATCATCGGCNGCAATCAGACTGCTCAGAGTNTGACCCATCTTTCCGTTGCAGCCGTGCAAAATCACTCTTACCATTTTNCCATCTCCCTTCTCAACACGCGAGTTTGGGCCACCGGGCACAAACTTGCAGTTGAAAGAATGTAATTCTTTCAACNTTTTATAAAATGCCNTAATTCTTCATAGCGATGCGAAGCTTCTCNACATTAGCATCTTCCATTTTACTNAGAGGCATTCTTGTCGGNCCCACTTCTTTACCCATCAGGTTCAGAGCCTCNTTGACCGGAATAGGATTCACCTCACAGAACAAAGCGTCATACAATTCTATTGCACGCAGCTGTTCNCTNCAGCTTCCCGCAACATCGCCTTCAAAGTATTTCGCACAGATTTCATGCGTCTGCCTCGGCGCCACATTGGAAAGAACGGAAATAACGCCCTTGCCGCCAAGTGACAGAATCGGTACGATTTGGTCGTCATTGCCTGAATAAATATCAATGTCCACCTTACCCTGTGCAAGCGANGCCAGTTTCGCTACCTGAGAGATATTGCCGCTNGCTTCNTTGATTCCGACTATATTGGATACTTCCGTGCAAAGCCTTACCNCCGTCTGAGGCAGAATGTTGCAGCCTGTTCTGCTNGGTACATTATATAAAATAATTGGCAGCTTTACAGAATCAGCCACCTTCTTAAAATGCTCAAACAANCCGTTCTGTGTCGCCTTATTGTAATACGGAGTTACTAAAAGNAGTCCGTCCACNCCGNATTTCTCTGCTTCCGTNGAAAGATANACTGCNGTACTCGTGCAGTTGGAGCCCGTACCCGCAACCACCGGAACCCTCTTNTTTACTTTCTGCGCACAGAACTTAATTACATCCAAGTGCTCTTCGTGCGTCAGCGTAGACGATTCTCCTGTCGTACCGCATACTATAATCGCATCTGTTCCGTTCTGAATCTGAAATTCAATAAGCTCTGCAAATTTCTCATAATTAACGCTTCCGTCCTCGTGAAACGGCGTAACTATTGCTACACCTGCACCTTTAAATATTGACATACTTATCCCTCCCAAGAATAATATAAAAGCTGACCGCAATGGGGCCAGCTTTATTAATTGCCGCAAAAAATATCCCGATAGCGCCCCATCTTATTCGATGACAGTCATACAGCTCTTAACTGTATGCCCAAGGAAATACCTACAGACAATCTCTCCTTTCGGCATCTTTTCCTTTCCGAATACTTCTCCTGCGCCTGCCGCATCCATATTCCTACTGATAAAAAATGCAACCTCTATCAACTTTTATTCATGATATAGAATTATATTTTTGTATCTTNTAATATCTTAACACTATCATATCAGCCTGTCNATACACAGACTTCCTGCCATTTGGATGTATTGTATCTATTCCGGTCACTTTTTGTCAATTCCAGTCAATCTGGTCACCTCATCCGCCAGCTTTTCTATTTCAGCATTACATTTAACTCCTGTCATTATAATTTCCATTTCATCAGGNTTACATAATANTAATGCTTTNAATTCATCCACTGTAATAATATCATTATCCAGCACTTCCAGCACATCATCCAAAATAAGCAGACTGCATTCGCCCGTATTCATGACCTTTTTAGCGAAATTCAATCCGTTTCTGATATTAATAATTTCCTCTGTCTGTCTTTCCTGGGAGAGCTGTCTGAAATTTTCTTCCGACTTTTCAAAACGGAAAATTTTTATTTCCGGCTCCAGACGTCTCGCGTACTCTGAATCCAACACGCCTTTTTCTTTCATAAATCGGATAATCACAACATCTCTGCCTCTGCATGCTGATTGCAGCGCCCTGCCCAGCGCAATGGGTGACTTACCTTTCCCATCTCCGCAATATATATATATCATGCCTTTTTCCATATTGCACCTCATATACTAACCGCATAATGCTTTAATATGTCCGGTTTTCTAAAATCTGATGCCTATAATAACATAATAAATACGGAAAAGCAACTTTTTTAATCCTGTTCTTCTTCTACAATTTCCAATTTGCTGACAGAAACCTCATAAGCAGTTCTTCTCTCAAGCTGGTCTTCTGAAATTTTTTTCATATATTCCCGGCTTTGGATTCTGCCCCATACGGTGCATCTGCTGCCTACTTCAAAAGTACTGGCAAACCTTGCGTTTCTTCCCCAGCATATGCAAGGTATGTAATCCGATTTGCCATACGGTCTGTTGACTGCCAGTAATAAATCCGCAATCTCTCTGCCAAGCGGGGTTTTGCGGTAAATCGGCGCCTTACAGATATATCCGTCCAGATATATCTGATTAGTCTTAGTACTCTCTTCAATATCGTCTACAAAATCAATCTCCCTTGCAAACACCGAAAGTACTAACTTATTCTTTTTCTCTTCATGCCGGTTATATGAGCGAAACTGTCCTGTAATGCTGATTTTCATACCCTTATAATCTTCGTTCACATCTAACAGCCTCTCAGATACCATAACCGGAATGACATCCGTGGAATCGCTCAATCTGTCCACTCTGATATCAACCATATAGAATCCTTCTCCGAATATTTCATGACTAAATTCAAAATCACTTACGATTTCTCCCATAATAGTCACCTGGTTATTTTCAATTACCTTATCTGTCATATCTTGTTCTCCCTTCTTTGTTAAAGAAACTTACTCTTTAAGAATTTTTTCCGGTATTGTATTATCATTATATTCCTTTATTTTCAAAATAGAAGTGTCACCCGTCGCGCAAAGCATTATCTTTTCCCCGCCGCAAAGATTGCCATATCGCTTGCAAGTTTCACTTCATAGTGATATACTAAGTGAGTTTGAGAAAAATAATAAGTTTATTTTGTATGAATTATTATAATACATTTAATTTATAATGCAATTAAATATTTCTAAAATTTGCCATAATAAATTAAGACAAGAGAGGAGTATATTTATAAATATGGACCAGGTAAGGGAAGATGTCAGGAATATTGCAATTATCGCCCATGTAGACCACGGTAAGACTACGTTGGTTGATGAGCTTTTGAAACAGAGCGGCGTATTTCGTGAAAATCAGGAAGTTGCGGAGCGTGTTATGGACTCTAACGACCTTGAAAGAGAACGCGGCATAACAATTTTATCAAAAAATACAGCCGTTATGTATAAGGATGTAAAAATAAATATCATTGATACACCCGGTCATGCGGATTTCGGAGGGGAAGTAGAGCGTGTACTGAAAATGGTAAACGGCGTGATTCTGGTAGTCGATGCTTTCGAAGGACCTATGCCCCAGACCAGATTCGTATTGAAAAAGGCTTTGGAACTGGATTTGTCCGTTATCGTCTGTATTAATAAATGCGACAGACCGGAAGCGAGACCGATTCAGGTAGTGGATGAAGTACTGGAGCTTCTGATGGACTTAGATGCAAACGACAAGCAGCTCGATTGTCCTTTCGTCTACGCTTCCGCTAAAACCGGCACTGCAACAACACAGCTTACCGTAAAGGGTAAAGACATGACTCCGTTATTTGATACGATTTTGGAGCATATTCCCGCGCCATGCGGCGACCCGGAAGCCGGCACACAGGTTTTGATAAGCACCATCGACTACAATGAATATGTAGGGCGTATTGGGGTTGGCAAGGTCGATAACGGAACCATACGCGTCAATCAGGAAGTTGTCATTGTGAATCATCATGAACCTGATAAGCAGAAGAAAGTTAAAGTCAGCAAGCTTTATGAATATGACGGTCTGAATAAAATAGATGTAAAAGAGGCAGGCATCGGCGCTATCGTAGCGATTTCCGGCATTTCCGATATCCATATCGGAGATACACTCTGCTCCCCGGAAGCTCCGAATCCGATTCCTTTCCAGAAAATATCGGAGCCGACCATTGCCATGCACTTTATAGTCAATGATTCTCCACTTGCAGGGCAGGAAGGTAAATATGTCACAAGCCGCCATCTGCGCGACAGACTCTTCCGTGAGCTGAATACAGACGTCTCACTTCGTGTAGAGGAAACCGACACAACAGAAGCCTTTAAAGTCTCCGGCCGCGGTGAACTGCATCTGTCGGTCTTAATTGAAAACATGCGCAGGGAGGGCTACGAATTTGCAGTCAGCAAGGCGGAGGTTCTGTACAAAACGGATGAAAACGGAAAAAAACTGGAACCGATGGAATTAACATATGTAGATGTACCCGAAGAATTTGCCGGCACTGTAATAGAAAAGTTAAGCCAGAGGAAGGGCGAGCTTAAAAATATGGGACAGGCAGCCGCAGGATATACCAGACTGGAATTCTCCATTCCATCCAGAGGGCTTATAGGCTACCGCGGTGAATTCATGACAGATACTAAGGGCAACGGTATAATGAACAGCGTTTTTGACGGTTATGGTCCCTATAAGGGAGACATTATGTATAGAAAACAGGGCTCACTTATTGCTTTTGAAGCAGGAGAAGCTATCACCTACGGTCTCTATAATGCGCAGGAACGCGGCACTCTTTTCATAGGTCCGGGCACAAAGGTATATTCGGGCATGATAGTAGGACAGAACGGACGCGGTGAAGATATCGAGCTGAATGTCTGCAAGAAAAAACAGCTTACCAANACNCGCTCTTCCAGCGCAGACGAAGCGCTGAGNCTNACNCCGCCNAAGATTCTGAGCNTNGAGCAGGCGCTGGAATTTATCGATACTGACGAACTGTTAGAAGTTACACCGTCGAGCCTGCGAATCAGAAAGAAGATTCTGGANCCTACGATGAGAAAAAGAGCGGCTATCTCAGCGGCAGCNAAGGCTNCNAATTAGTTAAATAACATATGNGATTTTTATATTCCCAGNGCTACAGTTGCAACTCCGAAGTATATAAGCAACGATATNGCATCTACAATAGTTGTGATGAATGGACTCGCCATTACNGCCGGGTCCATTCCTATTTTTTTGGCAATCATAGGAAGGGTGGAACCCACTATTTTAGCTACAATAACTGCCATAAACAGCGTAATGCATACAACAAGCGCCACCTGAACCGACACTCTTTCAATCAGCATTATTTTTATAAAGTTGCAGACCGCAAGTGTCAGTCCGCAGAGTACGGCAGTCCGTATTTCCTTCCATACGACTGTCAGCCAGTCTTTAAATTCAATCTCATCCAAAGACAATCCACGGATAATAATTGCGCTCGCCTGTCCTCCGGCATTTCCGCCGGTATCCATGAGCATTGGTATGAATGTATTAAGTACTATAAATTTGCTCAGCGCGTCTTCAAACGAAGCAATTATTCTACCTGTAAATGTAGCCGATATCATCAATAAGAGCAGCCAGGGTATACGTTTTTTCCACGCTTCAATAACAGATGTTCTCATATAGGGTTTGTCCGAAGGGACAATAGCCGCCATCTTCTCGATATCCTCAGTCGTCTCTTCTTCCAGAATATCCACAACGTCATCGACAGTGATGATACCGACAAGTCTTTCTTCATTATCCACTACTGGCATGGAGGTAAAATCGTACTTTTTAAATTGTCTTGCTACCTCTTCCTGATCCATCAGGGTATGCAGGGAAATAACGTTTCCGTGCATGATATCGCCTATAATCGCATCCTGTGGACTAAGCAGCAGATACCTTAGCGCTACGGTACCGACCAGGGTTCTTCTTTGGTCTAATACATAGCAGATATTAATCGTCTCACTATCCACTCCCACTTTTCGGATTCTGGCAACTGCCTCTTCTACCGTCAGCGTTTCCTTCAAATCCACATACTCTACCGTCATAATGCTTCCTGCGGAATCCTCAGGATAACGCAGAAGATGGTTGATATCCCTTCTTGTATCCGGACTGGCGTTTGTCAGCAGCCTTTTTACAACATTAGCAGGCATTTCTTCCAAAAGGTCAGTCGCATCATCCGCCATCAGATTATCTATAATGTTTGCCGCATCCTTGTCGGACAGGGATGTAATAATATACTGCTCTGTCTCGATTTCCAGATAGGAAAATACATCAGCCGCCATACTTTTAGGAAGGATACGGAACAGTTTCAAAAGATCATCTCTCTCCATTTCTTCCATATAAGCCGCAATATCCGCCACGTTCATATCCATTATATGTTGGCGAAGTTTAACATACTGTCCCGAATTAAGTAATTCTAAAATNTCTTCCATATANAATNCNTNTGCTCCTTTCTCAAACTGTAAATTATCCGTAAATTGTTATATAAGCAGAAGCTGNTTTCTCTATCTGCGCTTTTCCNGCGGTAGCTTCGGTTATTTCCNTTATGATCTGTTCTTCTTCCTCACATGGAACTTTTATTTTTAAAGAAACCANATCCGTATATTCCGGCTCTTCTATAGTAATCTTTCTTTGTCCNAGTATATACTGTATCTTACCAATTCCATTGTAATCTGTTGTAATATTCAGCACAACTCCGCNCCGCATTGTGCGGATATCGCTTGCAGCNATCCCTGCCTGCGNCGCCTGCGTATAAGCCCGCACCAGACCTCCTGTTCCAAGCAGAGTTCCTCCAAAATATCTGGTCACAACGACCACCAGGTTGCGTACTTCCATACCAAGCAGTACTTCCAGAATAGGCTTCCCAGCAGTTCCTGAGGGTTCTCCATCATCGGAGAATCTCACGATCTGCGCCTTTTCGCCCAGAACATAAGCGTAGCAGTTATGTCTTGCATCCCAATATTTCTTCTTCATGGACTCTATAAATGCAAGCGCCTCTTCCTCTGTCTGTACAGGAGCAGTATTTGCTATGAATACGGACTTCTTTTCCTCAATTTCTCCCATACCGCCGTGAGCAATTACTTTATATGATTCTGCTTTGCCTTCCATTATAATAACCATGCCTTTCTCTAAGCCATCGCACTCGTCTTTTTATCTTAACATAATCAGGAATAAAATTGTATAGAATTGTGAATAATTCTTAATAAATATTAATATAGAAGAAAATCCTTTATTTAATGTCCAATATTTGGTATAATATATTGACGAACCTTGGAGTTTTATTGATATTAACCCTTCCTACAGGTTCAAGAAGGGAGTGCGGATTTCAATGAATTATGGTAAAAAGAGCGTTAAAAAGAAGCAAAAGTCGCTTAATGCCAAATCTGTTAAGTGGGGTAAGAAACTGGGATTTACATTTGTTCAGGTATTCCTTGTTTTTCTTATTTCAATTTCGGTAATCGGAGCTTGCGCAGGAATCGGAGTTTTCAGAGGTATTCTTGCCACGGCGCCTGATATAAGCAATATCGACGTTACGCCTACAGGCTTTTCCACGTTTGTATATGACATAGAAGGACATCAGATAGCCAAGCTGGTATCTACGGACTCCAACCGTATCCCGGTCAGTATGGATATGATTCCGGAAAATCTTGAACATGCTTTTGTGGCAGTTGAAGATGCTCGTTTCTATGTACACAACGGTATTGATATCAAGGGCATAATACGTGCGGGATTTATCGGCATAAAAAATAAATTTCATTTTTCCGAAGGCGCCAGCACCATTACCCAGCAGCTTTTGAAGAACAACGTCTTTACGGAATGGACAAGTGAAAAAACAAATGCCGAGAAATTCAAACGTAAAATACAGGAGCAGTATCTCGCCCTGGAATTAGAAAAGGTCATGGATAAAGATGATATCCTGATTAATTATATGAATTCCATCAATCTCGGTCAGAATACTCTGGGCGTTCAGGCTGCTTCGATGCGATATTTTAACAAATCGGTAAGCGATTTGACTCTGTCAGAATGCGCCGTAATCGCAGGAATTACACAAAGCCCAACAAGACTTAACCCGATTACGCATCCCGAAAATAATGCGGAGCGTCGCGAAAAGGTCTTAAAAGATATGCTGGACCAGGGATATATAACACAGGCAGAGTATGATGAAGCCATAGCGGATGATGTATACGCACGTATTCAGATAAACAACATTGATAACGGAGAAGGCGCGGTTAATACATATTTCGTTGATGCGCTTACGGAAGATGTATTGTACGATCTGGTAAATGTGGCAGGGTACACCGAAACACAGGCATATACTCTGTTATTCAGCGGAGGTCTGAAAATATATTCCACGCAGGATCCTTATATCCAATCCATATGCGATGAAGAGTTCTCAAATGAAGAAAACTTTCCGGCAAATACCAAATGGTATCTCAATTATAAGCTGACTGTGGCTGATGCTGACGGAAACCGGACAAACTACAGTACGGAAATGTTCCGGGACTTTTTTAAGGAAAGCAATAGAACTTATAATTTGATTTATTCATCAACGGAAGCTGCTTATGCAGATATTGAATTATATAAAGAAGCGGTTATGGGTCCTAACGATGAGGTTATCGGCGAATCCATATCCCTGACACCGCAGCCACAGGTTTCTCTTGTAGTCATGGACCAGCATACAGGTTATGTTGTTGCAATGGTAGGCGGACGCGGAACCAAAACCGGAAGTCGTACCCTTAATCGTGCCACTGATTCTACAAGGCAGCCCGGTTCTACATTTAAGATTGTATCAACTTACGCACCTGCTCTGGACAGCGCCGGTCTGACGCTTGCCCAGGTCATCAACGATGCGCCGTTCAACTATGCTGATGGCCGTCCTGTCGGAAACTGGTATGGAGAATCATATAAGGGCATCTGCTCTTTCAGAGACGGTATAAGAGAATCATTGAATGTCGTTACCGTAAAGGCATTGACATGGATTACGCCTCAGCTTGGTTATGATTATCTTACTAATTTCGGTTTCACAACATTGGTAGAGCGAGAAGAAATCAACGGAAAAGTTTTCTCTGATATTCAGCAGTCGCTTGCACTTGGCGGTATTACCAAGGGCGTTACCAACGAAGAACTTACCGCCGCTTATGCGTGTATCGCCAATAACGGAACTTATATCAAGCCCAAATTATATACGATGGTCGTAGATCATGACGGAAACGTCATTCTGGATAATACAACACCTCAATCCAGACAGGTAATCAAGGAAACAACGGCTTATCTGCTGACTGACGCCATGGTTGACGTTATGACAGCCCCGGGAGGCACAGGAAGAGCTGTCAACTTTGATAATATGGCAATAGCAGGTAAAACCGGTACTACTTCCGATTATAATGACGTCTGGTTTGTAGGATTTACACCTTACTACACCGCAGCAACATGGGCAGGATATGATAATAACGTCAAACTGGCAAAGGCTGAACAGAACCTTGCCAAGACATTGTGGCGTGCGGTTATGTCCAGAATCCATGAAGATCTGCCCAACCAATCATTCACCATACCAAGCGGAATTGTTACCGCCACGGTATGCTCACGTTCCGGTAAGCTGCCGATTGCAGGCTTATGTGATGGTACGTTAAAAACGGAATATTTTGCGGAAGGTACGGTACCAACAGAGACTTGTGACGTTCATTATGTAGGTCCGGTCTGCCAGTACAGTATGCTGCGCGCTACGGAATTCTGTCCGTTCAAGGTCGATGGTGTCTTGGAGTTACCGCTGATAGAAGATATTTCCATACAGCTTGGTTCTCCTTCCGCCGCATACAATGAAGTAATAAATGCAGACGGCTCTGTCAGCTCCGTGCCTGTAATTCAGACAAATATTTGTCCTCACACCGGTGAATTCTTTACCAATCCGGACTATGAATCAATTATTGAGGTACAACGTGCTGAAATCAATATGAGAAACGGAGCGCTGACGAATCCATTTGTCGATCCTTACGAAGGGTTGCTGCCGGAACAGACAACAACTATTCCTGAAGAACAAACTACAATTTTTGAATAACGGTTGATATATTATATTTTCAAATGTATAAACAACGGGCAGCACGCTTTGCGACCTGCCCTTATGTTAATAAAAGCGCAGGTCAGGCAGCCTGCGCTTTATTAATACTCTTTTTAATATATTTTATTAAACGCCCTTAATTTCCTTTATTTTCTGCTCATATTCGGCAATATTGTCCTGAGCGTTGTTTATCGCAATACATTGTTCCGCATAATGCTCTTCCGGAGTAGAAGCGTGCAGCTCATAGTAGCGTCTTCCAATCTCCATGTAGTTCCTTTTCACTATATCCTCACATGACTTGATTTGGCTTTTTAAACGAACTATTTCCGCCACATCCTTTGCCTTATCAGATACTTCTTTTCCCTTGGCAGAAATTGTCTCCCCTATCTTATTTACAAACTCCTTACCGTCAAAATTACCTTCCATAGCTTGTATTACCTCCTTATATGTATTATTCGCTGCAAATACTATTCTATTGGATTTCCCGTAATTACCTTTTCATACGGCATTAGCATTCCTTCTGTCATTTTAGGCTGCACCTTAGTACGGCTTGCCGGCATCCTGAGCAGTAACCCTACTAATTTCATAAATAAAATAGTTGTAATATTTTTCTGCGGGAAATCATACAGTTTTTTCTCCTTATAGAACTTATGATCTGCCTGCATCATTCCCTGCATTTCAAAGACTAAATCCCTGAAAATTTTCTTACCGCCGACTCCATAGAAATTTTCATTGACCATAATTCTATGATCCAGCGCATATGCAAGCTTATCTGCACATGACGCTATAGAATCCGCCTCTATTCCTTCATTCGTAGCAATACCCGCCAGAAAGTTTCCTCCAACCTGACTCCTTCCTTCAAGAATCAATTGCAGATTTTTCTCGCTTGAGAACTCGCCATCTATCAGATACGCCGTAGGCTTACCCATAGTAACGGTACGATGTCCGTTGCAGAACTGTCTGTCATCATAGGTCTTAAATAATGCTCCCATGGAATGGTCTTTGATAGAAAAAGCATAAACAATGCTGTCCGCACGCTGAATTTTCTTCCTCAGGAAATCATCAAATCCATCATTATATACACAGCTTCCATCCGCAGCGCAGTGGAAGCAGCCTAAGCACCCGCCCCGGAAATCAAAATTCTGCAGGTTCACAACATGGCTTACATAAGGCAACGCTTTCCTGAAATCAATAATCATCCGGCGAAGTCTGTCATTCTCCTGCGCACAGTCGGTAACAATTACAATTTTATATTTCCTGTTCTTCTCACTGAGCGGAAGCCTATCCGATTCTTCTGCAAACGGAGAGTTTTCCTGCATTATTATATGCTTTATATAATTCCAATATGTAATAATCTGAAGCTGCCCTTTTTTTGATAACAGGTCATTCATATCTGCTGAAAAACCTCTCAGTATCCGCATCCCCATGTCTTTACAGTTATCTTCAATATAACGATGTGCCGTCACATCATAAAAATGCTTTGAAGTAGTTATCTGGGTACAGTATTTCCCTGATAAATCTATTTTTTGTTCTTTTAGTAGTGTAATAAACTTATGCAGCTGCGACGGAGCAATAAACGTATAAACAGGGTATGCAAACAAAATCAAATCAGCCCACTCTACTGCTTCACACACCTCAGACATATCCTGTGAAAGCTTTCCAATCTGCGCCCCTGCGTGAATAACCTCGAATTCATCCATGCTAAACTTTTTCTGCAAAAAACGCACAGACTGATATGTAATACTGTTCCTGCCCTTCGGGCTTCCATTCACTACCAATACCTTCATACTAATAACCATACCTTTCTATCGTATCACTACCTTATGCGTGACCAGATAACAATCTTCCTGCAAGGCTTCTATACTCCAGTCTATCCTATATTCCGCGGCTCCCAGCGCAATTAACGCCTTATCCATATATCCCTGCCTATAGTCGTCTGTCTGGTATGCCTCATATACATCATTGAAAAGGGCGTCTCCCGACAATGCAATCTGGAAGTCATACTCACCTTTTCCTCCCATATATATCGCCTGATAACAGTCGTTATAATATGACTCTAATGAAGTCAGCGCACTCTCCTTCGTCATGCCAACATCGGCAAGACTTCTCAGCTCTCCGTTCTCATCAGCATCCGGCTCCAGATTACGGAATGCCATTCCATTGCATGAAGGCAGATTGACTGATAAATCCTGTCTGAGATGGTTGCCCGCATAATCCGCATCTGTCTTATTGAAATAAGCATATGTACCGTTTCCGGTATCATCCCATGTCGCATCTACATTATAATATCCATCATCAAGGGCGACAATATTCCATGCGTGGCTCTCACCCGCATAACCCGTGCAATAATAGCATGGTATCCAAAGCTGCTGCATCATATATTGAAACGCTCTGGCATATCCGGCACATACAGTAGAACCGTTTACAAGCGCACTATATGCACTCTGATTTATTTTGGCTGAAGCCGAGTATTCTACCTGGTTTATCAACGCATCATGAACATACTTTTCCCTGTCATAGTCACTGTCAAGTTCCTGCGCATTACTTACAATCGCATTCACCCTATCATTAAAGACGGCTTTTTCATTTTCCAGATTATCTGCCGTATAGTTGAATTGCAGCTCTATCTCCGCACATTTCCCATCTTTCTTATACTTACAGGAATATGCCGTATCCATCCAAAAAAGTTCAGGATGGTCATTATACACTGCTGCAAAGGTATTCTTTAGTTCGCTCAAAGAAACGCTCTCTATTGGCGCAAATTTCTTATTCAGCGCAGTTGCATTAGCGTATATCTGACGGTATAAATGCTGTCCCTTATCATCAAGCATATAATAATAGGGATAAAAGCGAACATCAAAGGTAAGGTCATCCCCGGTCCTTCCTGTACTCAGCTCAGAAAGGAGCTGCTCAGCTTCAACATCATCAATTTCGCTGCTTTTTTCCTTAATGGGTTCATACCCGTTTTTGCCGGCAACCTCTTCAGGTGCAGTTATACCGCTTAGCGCAGGATCTTCTCCCTGCTCGGTATCTTTGTCTGTATTCCCCGACCATATCGTATTATCCGGTAATGGTCCGTATACGGATTTTACCGTGCTCTCAGGNGATGNGTCANCGGANNNGTCCGATGTATNATCCTGAGTCTGTTCATTATCCGTGACATTATTATCTATAATGTCATTATTCAGATATGCGGAATTGCCAACAACAGACTCAGGTATTAACTGTTCCTCTTTCCCAAGTTTCAGCGCATCAGCAATCTGTTCCGACATACCCGGATTCATGGCGCATATCATAATAAATCCGCAAAGCAATATAAATATGGCGACTATACCGTATAAAATCTTTTTTAAAAATTTCATTTTATATGCACTTCCTTATGGTTATAACACGTATCTGGTAACACGCGTTATTTATATGTATTATTTATTGGCTATATCTATTTTAATGCTTATCCCGCTTAATATTCTTTGCATATATCCGTCAATCTATAACGTTCCATGAAAGTTCTCAAATCATTATCGTCTTTAATAAGCATGATTTCTTCAAATTTTCCGCTATGTATATCTTTAAAGCCCGCCACCTGCTCTCCATTGCAGATGCTGCACTTTATGACCGGTTTCCAGTTTTCTTTATCATACTGCTTAATATCGTTCGTAATATTAAACTTTTTACCAAACACTGTTTCAACTTCTTTCTAATAAGCATAGGTTCTTACATATCTGCTTTTATATCAATTATCATACCATAATTTCCTCAAGAATTAAAGACCAAACCTTCATATCGGCATTTCCTTATAATATTATATATTAGATGTAAGAAAAAACATAGGGATATTCCAATTCTTTTCCATGGAATATCCCTTAACTAATTTCATGTTTATTATTTTCCCATCAAAAGCAATGTTAATGAAACTCTGCAAGCCTTCCTTCATATATGCCGCAGGTAGTGTAGTGAGTATATAAAGCGGTTTTATCATATCCGAAAGCTGCTTTTACATCAGCATATCTGTCTGCATAAGCGACATGATCAAATGTATCGATACTTACGATTACCGGCGTTACCGGCTGTGGTGCAGTACCCGCTGTAAGCCAGGGGTTGTTAATGGTAATATCTGTCGGATCCCAGTTTCTATATGGAGAATTCTCAGGTATATATATTGAAGCCGGTTTCGTAACATCACCTATGATTTTATCACCCGAATACACTACAACCGTAGTTCCGACCTTACAATTATCGTAAATCCACTTTGCATCTGCAACTGCTAAACGCACACAGCCTAATGAGGCATTTTGACCCAGAAGATTATACTGGTCCCACTCTAAGGTATCATCCTCAGGCTGTATATAGGGCACTGAATGGAATAATATCTTATTGTTGAATCTTACGGCATATTTTCCGTAAGTATCATCTACCATCAAACGCCAGTCATAATAATCAGACGTGCTGAAAACGCCCTCAGGAGTCTCATGTCCTGCCCTGCCGCATGAACATACCATAACCTTGGCGACTGCGCTTGTCCCGTCGGCTTTCTGCTCCATAACAGTAATACAGTTCTGTGTTCTGTTCACATAGATTGTATATGTAGGTCTGGTATCCTTTACAGCTCCTTTTGCCTGAACGGGCATATTAATCCCAAACAGAAGAAAAATACCCAGACATAAAAAAATCAGTTTCTTAATTACTCTTTTCATAACTTATTAACCTCACTTGTTTTATCATGATATAGCTGATCGCGAAACTTTTGTCACGAGTCACGAACTTGGACTAAATAAACAAAAATGTGGCTCATTGCGAAGCAGAGACGCCCCATTTTTGTTTATTTAGTCCAAGTTCTGGCTACTTAAAAATTGGGTCAAACACTGTGAAAACTAATATAGCATTAAATTTGATAAAAGTAAAGATTAATAATGTTAAAATTATATAAATTAAGAATGGTAAATTTTGTGATTTTTTAGTATTACTATTAATCCGACTGTTTATGGGTTTGCTTTTTCCTGCAACGCTAATACTGCTCCACGGTACGCCCGTTCCAGGTGCGATGCCACAAGTTCCTCATCATACTCCAGTGAGTTGTTGGCAATGATACTTGCATAGCCATGGGCAAACATGGATATTATCAAAA
>JAAUZS010000038.1 GCA_014804495.1 Lachnospiraceae bacterium | reverse complement strand
CAATACGTTTTTTTCTTAGTGCAAAAAGTTTACTTTGAATCTTCTGCTTTAAAGTTCTTTTTGAACCCTTACCGCCTAAAAAGAAAACAGACGTAGGTCCATCTGCACCTTCAATAACGGTCACTGCACTTGCTGCTTTTTTACCCATAGTGATCCTCACATCCCTTAACTGTCCTTCTCATTATAACATATCCACAGAAGCTACTAAAGTATATTACCCCAATAAGAATTATTTTCTTACTTTTACTGCAAGGGCATGCGCCTTCATCCCCTCTGATTCTGCAAGTTGAATGATATAGTCCGCGTTATTTTTCAAGGCGTTTTCAGTATATTTAATAACACTGTATCCCCGCATAAATTCACCCACGGACATGCCTGAAGAAAATTTAGCAGTACCGCATGTTGGAAGGATGTGGTTAGTTCCGCAGAAATAATCGCCTACTGGTTCGGTACTATACTCGCCCACAAATACTGCACCGGCGTTAGTCAATTGCGGAAGAACAGCTTCATAATCATTTAACAGTAACTCAACATGTTCGGGCGCTATTTCATTCACGGCATCTACAGCTTCTTTAATAGAATCGACCACAAAAATATCTCCATAGTTTTCAAAAGTTCTTTTGGTCGCATTAATAAGGTCATTTTCTTTACACAAGTAATTGATTTCATTTCTGATTTCCTGTGCTTGTACTTCGGAGAGGCAAAATGCTGTACTGGCTTCAAAACCCGTTCCATGTTCCGCCTGCGACATCATATCAGCGGCAATAAAGGTAGGATTGGCATTTTCATCAGCAATAATCGCAATTTCCGATGGTCCTGCAATGGAATCAATTTTTACCTCACCAAACAATAGCTTTTTAGCCATCTGGGTATAGTTATTCCCCGGTCCCACTATTGCATCAACTTTCTTAATACTATCCGTTCCGTAAGCAACGGCAGCCAATCCCTGAGAGCCTGAAATTTTCATGTAATTTTTCACATTCAGGTAATCTGCCACATATAATAGATGCTCATCAATCGTTCCGTCAACTCTTGGTTTTGTCAGTATATATATGTTGGGAACACCGGCAACTATTGCGGGAATTAAATTCATACACAATGTAGAAACCAGAGGTGCCATATTTCCGGGAACAGTAACAGCGACATTATTGATTGGCGTATATCTACGTTCAAGCATAACGCCACCCTCATATTCTTCCACAAAGCCCTTTGGTAACTGTCTTTTGTGAAATTTAAAAAGATTATCACAGGCTTTCTTAACAGCTTCTTTAAATTCTTCGGATACNNTTTCCCTTGCACCAGCGAATTCCTCTTCCGACACAAATAATCCGATTTTATTTATATCAACATTATCGAATTCTTTCATGTAGAAATATAATGCTTCGTCTCCTTTTTCTTTGACATTTTTCAATACCTCTTTAACGGTATTTTCTACCTCTTCAGGAATATTGCTTCNTCTTTTTAAAAGATTNACATACCTTGGNTTTTGATAGTTAAATTTGCTGATTGTAACCATTGTTATTTTCTCCTTTATTTTTAATAATAAAAAAACGCTTGCCAGAGAAATTTTCCCTAACAAGCGTGGATCAAGCGTTTCGCCTAATATCAATTATGAGTATATCAATATAAGTGGTGGTTTGTCAAGCCACATATAAATATCATTGAATAAATAGACATTATTTCAGCCCTAGCAACAAGCTAACGTTGAACATGCAAATCAGCGTATATTTTCCCGGCACAATCTGCAAAAAAAGATGCTGCAACATTGTTATTAAAAGTTCTGTTAAATACATCTGCGATAACACTAGCAATATCCTGTACTGTATGAGCGTCGGTAATCTTATCACTTATTTCCTGAGATTCCGAATCGAACTCATCATCAGGAGCTCCACCTGAAAGTAACGAGAAATAATCCATTTCATCAATATACTTTTTAACAATCAAATACTTTGTCATCTATTTGTCTCCACTTATTATATTATCAATAACTTCCTCTTCATGGNTTTCATCTACCATTTATCTCTCGGTACTTATTGTAAGCGTTAATTCTTTTCCGTCTATATAAACCTGCCCCCAAATATCAATACTACTGTCAGTAATTTTCAAATTTCCTATAAAATCGTTATGCTCCATCATATAAAGTGCAATATCATAATGATTGAGAAAATCTGTATCAATNACAATTTCATTTCCTTTGTACGGCACTGCATGAAAATAAATTCGAGGTGGATATAACGCCCAACTCCATTCACAATTATCATCTTTCATCAATTCGTCGAAAATGTCATCACTTCCAGTAATTTCAAGATTAAGCAAATCATTTTCTATAGAAAACGAAACCTTTTCAATTCCAAATTCTGTATTACCAATCTTAAATGAATTCATAAATAATCTCCTTTTCAATCCCGTTTTTCAGTGCTGTCAGGTCGGAAACCCAGACATTCCATTCTTTACCTTAATTTTTTCTCCATAATAATTTCATCTTCATCTTGCTCTCCGGTTAAATAAAATCCCAGCTTTTCATACATATTTTTTGCGGCTGCATTTCCGTCTATATAACATAANACAACTTTATCATATTTGCCATCAGATTTCATAATATCAAGGATTTGCTGTGCCGCTTCAATCCCAAAACCTTTNCCCTGATAGCGTTCATCTATAAATATCTGGCTAAAATCAAAAGCATTAAGTTCATCGCAATCATAAAAAAGCGCCATTCCCACAGGAACATCATCATTATAGATAACATACGCATTGCTTCTTCTTTCCCGATACGCATAAGCTCNNGCCANCAGTCTCATATCATCNGACACAAANCGCTTTTGCGATTCTGAAACTTTAAGACCCAATCTCCAATTTTCNGGNTCTACAATTNTCAGNCTAATCACTATTTTCCCTCCAATAAATTCAAATCCGTCTACCTGATTGTACAACAATTCAGTTTTGCACCGTATCTATCCATATATGTAATCTTTCATCTGTTTTGTCACTTATAATACCACCATTTGCAAGAGCTACAGCTCTAGATGCAGCATTATCCGTATGAATAGTAACAAGAGCTTTATCAATTCCCAATTTTTGGGCTTCTTTCAATAAAAGTCTTAATATTTCATTTCCATATCCTTTTCCGCGATACTGTGGAGCAATTCCATACCCTATATTTCCGCCCGCTACTCTAAGAGNATNTNTNAAAAAATGTCTTACACTTCCGAAGCCCACGGGAGTTCCGTCAACATATAACCAATACGTTGTAGATGGTACTTTCCAGCCATCTACTATACCGATTTGCTCAGAGTCTGCATGCTTTCCAATTAACCACTCTTTAAATTCTTCAAATGTCAACCCATTGGCCTTGTTAATTAATCCATTTTCCTCAGCAGGTATTTCCTGCAACATATTATAAATATCATTTCCATCATCAATAGATAATCTTTTTAATTCTATCATATCCATTAAAACCTCAATTCTTACAAGACAGTCCTGTTCAAATTTCAGCACAAACGCACAAGGAGTTTTGATCTGTCCATGTAGGATCGTTTCATTTCCAAACTGAATATGTCTAATTTTTTCACTTGCGTTTACCACAGTAATCGTGCAGTATTTTGTCAAATAGGCACATATTGCGGCGGCATGAGACACTGCTACAGCCATTTCCCCCTCATGTAGCAGACTGAGTATTTCTTCAATACAAGAATCCATGCGGCAGGAAGTCTCGTTCATGGATTCCCCGTTTCGATTCTTAAAATCTAAATTTTCATATTGTTTTGCCCAAAACGCTTCATTCAGACTCTCCGAGTCCCCTAAAGCGCGCTCTTTCAAACGCTCATCAATAACAATTTCTTTCGNTAAATAACACGCTGTTTCAACCGCTCTCAGGTAAGGAGAGGAATATACGCATTTGTGTTCTTGAAAGATTTTTCGTTCAAAAAAAGCTTTCGCCAGTATCCTACCAGTTTCACTCAATGGGATTTTATCATTAGATATGCCCTCTGTACTTTGTGGCTCGGAATGCCTAACCAATATAATTGTTTTCATTTTCAATTCCTCCTCTGATGATAATTCGCTTGTACAGATTTTTTAAATTGATAATGAACAGTCTAATGTCTAATCCCGAATTGCCAACATTTCATAATATTATAATTGGGATAATTATAATTTTAGTAAATATAGATATGAGCTTCTATCCGGATATTCATACTCAAATGGCTGTTCACTTTTACTTATTCGAACATAGCCCTCTTTTTCAAAAAATCTATGACAGTCCGTAGCTACCGATGGAGTATCAAACATGAGCTGGTTTATATTACTCTTTATTGCATAATCAAGTAAAGTCTTATACAATTCTGTCAAAATACCACATTTTCTATGTTCTTTTTTTACAAATCCCTTTTTCAGAATACCATTGCCATTACCTTTGTTCATTAAGGCAAGCGTTCCTATAACTGTATTATCATCTACTGCAAGCAAGAATTCTCCGCCATCTTTTTCATAGCAATTTGGTATATCAAGTAAATCCGGCTGTTCCTCTAATGACAAATTGATTTTCGCTTCTTCATTCTGAATATGCAAAATTAAGTCAATAATCTGCTGTTTGTATTCTTCTTGATAGGTTATTATTTTCATGCCATATTGCCTTCTCTTTTAAAATGGGACATTGAGTACAAAATTATTATAGCCTTATGGCATCACCAGAAAAAGGCTGCGTTGCTTCAAAATAAGATGCTTCAGAACTGATTTCTTCAGGTGTCATTGCATCAAAATATTCTCTTTGCCATTTCGTATAATCAAACTTTTCCCGAATGATAGTGGATATGAACTGTTCAGCCTCAACAATACCCATCTGATCTGTCAAACATTTCATTCCGCGATTCATAATCTCAGCCGTACTTGTTGCCATTTATTCATCAACCTCCGTTTCCGTAATAAACTCTATCGGTGTCACCATCTTTATTTCCCGTGTATTATATTTAAGCAGTCGTGTATCTGTAGATATAAAATATTCACATCCGGCATAAATTGCCGAAGCAACATGACAGGCATATAGCCAGCGGCATTTTCATGCATAAAGTCAAAAATCGCATTACGCCGCATCTCAAATGGATTTTTGCTGCACTCATATCTAAGCATATACGAAACAACCAACTCTAGTTTTTTCTCTCGTATTAACATCTGAATATGCAGCTTAGACTGTGTTTCCATAGCGACTTTCAACTGTGCCTGATCGTCATATGGTCTGTTATAGCAACACATATCAAGATAAACTCTCAAATTCTTTCCTCCCACATCATTTCTTCAATAAATACCTTTCCCCCTATTTTTTTATGATTATTCCAATCTTATTCTATAGATTCCTTTACATTTTTGAATCTGTAAAATTATTTCCCCGTTTTTTGCAATGCTCAGCCAGTAACTCATCGCTGGCTTCTTCTGTAGTCAATTGGGGCCATTTTTATGTTTATCAAAAATTGCATTTATCATTTCCTGCGCAGATGTCTGTATTGACATGCCGGAATCCTCCTGAATTGTAATTTGTACAAAATATATTGATTTCTGCGTAAATTATAACATTCTCTCCCTATTTTTTCAATTAGCACTAATAGAAAAAAGTCCAGAACACACTATATTACAAGGCTTCTGGACTTCTATTAGTAGCGAGAGGGGGACTTGAACCCTCGACACCACGGGTATGAACCGTGTGCTCTAGCCAGCTGAGCTATCTCGCCATAAGATATATAATTGTTACCCTGCAAACTTCTTTATGAAACTTTGCAAGGAAATGGGACCTATAGGGCTCGAACCTATGACCCTCTGCTTGTAAGGCAGATGCTCTCCCAGCTGAGCTAAGATCCCATCAGGTTACAGATTATTGCAAAATCCTGTTTTTCACAACCTGCTTTGCTAGTATACAATTTACAATACCCCTTTGTCAAGAGGTTTTATTATTTTTTTCAAATTTATCCAAGTTGTAAAATTTTTAATTTTCAACCTTTACATTCTTTCCGGCGCAGAAAATCCAAGCAGATCAATACATGTTTCCAGAATGTCCTTTGTCAGCATAAGCAGCGCTATCCAACCTGACTGCTTCTCCTTATCCTCTTCTGACAAAATTTTCGTTTCATGATAGAAGCTGTTAAATGCGTTCGCCAAATCATATATATATGCGCAGACTTTATGAGGCGCCGCTTCTTCGTATGCAGCTTCAATCGCTGCATTGAACTTGGCAATTTCTAACATCAGAGCTTTCTCCGAACCATTAACCGCATTGTGTAATGCGACGTTTTTCTCCACAGAAACGCCATTCTGGTCTGCATATTTATTCAGAATAGATTTAATCCTGACAATCGTATACAGTATATATGGTCCTGTGTCTCCTTCAAATGATGTGAACCTGTCAATATCGAAAATATAGTCTTTCGACGCCTGATTAGATAAATCTCCGTATTTAAGAGCAGAAAGCGCCACGATTCTGGATGTTTCTTCTGCTTCTTCTGCGCTTATCGCTCCATTTTCCGAGATTTTGCGGTGCATTTCCTCATTAATATCATTAACAAGGTCTTCAAGACGCATTACTCCGCCATCTCTTGTCTTAAACGGCTTTCCGTCTTTTCCGTTCATGGTTCCGAATCCGATGTGCATAAGCTCTGTTTCCGGTTTCACCAGTCCTGTCTTTCTTGCACAGCGGAATACCTGTTCAAAATATAAATCCTGCCGTTTATCGGTTATATAAATCAACTTATCCGGCTGATACTTGTTCATACGGTCCATAATAGTAGCCAAATCCGTCGTATTATATAAAGCAGCCCCGTCAGACTTCAAGATTATACATGGCGGCATTTCTTTGGTATCCGTTTCTTCCTTGACATCTACCACCAGCGCTCCGTCGCTCTCATATGCATAACCGCCATTTTTCATTTCCTCTACCATCTCAGGAATGATATCATGAACGTCAGATTCACCTTTCCATAAATCAAACTCAACATTCAGATTACCATAGTTTTTCTTCAAATCCGCTACGGACACATCCATAATATGTTTCCAAAGCGCCCTATAACCGCGTACGCCGCTTTGCAGCTTATAGGTTGCCTCCATCGCTGCTGCCTTATACTCAGCGTCTTCTTTGGATTTTGCGCTTGCAGTAGGGTAAATTTCCTCAAGCTCAGATATGGTAAAAGGAGCCTCAGCCGGGTATTCTCCTGTATATTCATCATCAAAATACACAAGTTCAGGCTTTCTTTTCTGCACTTCAGTGATGACCAGTCCCATCGGCATTCCCCAGTCACCCATGTGTACGTCGCCGATAACTTTGTGCCCTGCATACCGGCTTATCCTTTTAATGCTCTCACCGATAATTGCGGGTCTCAAATGCCCTACATGAAGAGCCTTGGCAACATTCGCGCCGCCGTAATCTATAATAATCTGTTTAGGCTGCTTTGGCATCTGCAGACCAAACTTATCATCATCACGCATTTTTTGCAGGTATTCCTTTACGAAATGCTCTGACACCTTCAAGTTCAGGAATCCCGGCGCTACAGCGCTGACTTCCGAAAATACGCTGCTATCCTGTAGTTTCTCAGCCACTTCACCGGCAATTGCAATCGGCGCTTTATGGTACTGCTTCGCACCTGCCATCGCACCGTTGCACTGATATTCGCACAAATCAGGTCTGTTTGATATTGTTACCTTTCCCAAATCCGCCTGATATCCTGCCTCCTCAAACGCTTTTTTCATTTCATCTGATATTAAATCCAAAAACTTCTCCATAATCAAATCAATCCTTTCCTTTATTCATGGCAATATAATATCTCGCATAGAGTGTATTATATTATTTTATTCACATATTTTGTTTTTCTCGCTCTATCTTAGAATATATACACCCACAATAGTCCTGTCTGTACAAGTCATATTCTCTTGATAACTCAATTGACCGTTTATAACCGTCCCTCTTTTTAAAATCAGAGGGCAGCCAGCTTATGCCGCACTCTCCTGCAATCCGTTCCCCGATTTCATTTATTTTAGCAGCATTTTTCAGCGGACTGATTGTCAAAGTGGTTGCAAAATAGTCATATTGTCCCTCAAGCGCCATTTGCGACGTTTTTCTAAGCCGTAATTCATAGCAGGTAAAACACCGTTCTCCGCCTTCCGGACAATTTTCCAGTCCTTTTACCGCCGTAAAAAACGCTTCCGGCTCGTAATCGCCTTCTATTATATCAATTGGGTAAAAAACCTTTTCATTATAAGCATTATAAGCCTCAATCAGCCTTTTCTGCTCCGCCACTCTCTTTCGGTATTCTTCATCCATNGAAATATTTGGATTATAATAAAATACTGTGATTTTGAAAAAAGGTCGCAAATACTCCAAAACATAACTACTGCATGGCGCACAGCAGCTGTGCAGCAAGAGACGGGGCGGCGGAGTTTTTTTCGCATTCCGTCTCACTATTCCATCTATTATCTTTTCCAATTCTTTTTGATAATTTCTAATTGCATTCATATAATGCTAACGCCTCGCAATCGTTGCAATATCCACCAAATCCAATTCCCCTTGCGAAGCTGCATTCTCAAGGCTTGAAATAAGTGCTGTCGCCGTATCCATAGCCGTAATACAATATATGCCGGTCTCAATCGCTGTCCTTCTAATCATAAATCCGTCTCTGCTCTTATCGCGTCCCTGAGTCGGCGTATCTATTACAAGGTCAATCTTATGTCCGAGAATCAAGTCCATAACAGTCGGAGATTCCTGATGTATCTTATTGACCTTTCTTGCTTTGACTCCCGCATCATTCAAAGCCGCCGCGGTGCTCCTTGTAGCATAAATGATATAACCAAGCTTTTCAAAACGTCTGGCTACTTCGATTGCTTCACCCTTGTCGGCGTCCTTTACGGTAATAATCATCTGCTTATATTTCGGNAGGTTCACGCCNGCTCCCAAAAATGCCTTATAAAGCGCTTCATTGAAAGTTCTGGCAATNCCAAGACACTCTCCTGTNGACTTCATTTCAGGCCCTAAGCTGATTTCCGCCCCACGGATTTTCTCAAAAGAGAATACCGGCATNTTGATGGCAAAATANTCTGCCGCAGGCTGTAANCCCGGCTCAAANCCAAGNTCGCGNATCTTTTTCCCGATAATCACCTCTGTTGCCAANTCTACTATCGGAATCCCCGTNACCTTACTGATATAAGGNACGGTACGNGAAGAACGNGGATTTACTTCAATTACATACACCTCATCATTCACTGCAATAAACTGNATATTNATNANNCCAATGACATGCAGCGCCTTTGCCAGCCGTCTCGAATATTCCGCAATCGTTTCNTTTACTTTCTCNCTGACAGTCAGCGCAGGATAGACTGAAATACTATCGCCNGAATGCACGCCTGTCCTTTCTATATGTTCCATAATGCCGGGAATCAGAATATCGGTTCCGTCACACACTGCNTCTACTTCCAGCTCTTTTCCCTGTAGATACTTATCTACCAGAATCGGATGTTCCTGGGCATAACGGTTNATAACCGCCATGAATTCCTCAATTTCCTTGTCNGAAATNGCTATCTGCATTCCCTGACCGCCAAGCACATATGAAGGTCTTACCAAAACAGGATATCCAAGTCTGTTTGCTACCTCTTTAGCTTCTTCTGCGGTATATACGGTTCCGCCTGCCGCTCTGGGGATNCCTGTTTCTTCCAGAATCTTATCGAACAACTCCCTGTCCTCCGCGGCATCAACATCCTCCGCCTTAGTTCCNAAAATAGGCACACCCATCTTCATCAGACTNTCCGTTAATTTGATGGCTGTCTGCCCGCCAAACTGNACTACCGCTCCGTCAGGCTTCTCTACATTGACTATATTCTCCACATCTTCCGNCGTAAGCGGTTCAAAATAAAGCTTATCCGCAATATCGAAATCCGTGCTGACCGTCTCCGGATTATTGTTNACGATTATGGTTTCNTATCCCTCTTTGGCAAACGCCCACGTTGCATGAACCGAGCAGTAATCAAATTCNATTCCCTGACCGATGCGGATGGGACCTGAACCTAGCACCAGCACCTTCTTCTTGGAATGTGTTTCTTCCACTTCCGTTTCTGATCCGAACACGGAATAATAATANGGCGTACTTGCCGCAAACTCGGCTGCACANGTATCTACCATCTTAAATGCCGCTATGATGCCGTTGTCATAGCGCATCTTCTTAACTTCCGCTTCTGTTTTCCCTGTCAGTCTCGCAATTACATTATCAGGGAACTCAATTCTTTTCGCTTCCTTTANAAGTTCTACCGTAAGCGGACCTTTCTCTAATGCCGCTTCCATCTCTGTCAGAATCGCAATCTTATCTATAAACCAGACATCCACCATGGTAATCTCATGGATTGTGTCATAATCAATGCCTTTTCTNACAGCTTCCGCAATAATGTAAATTCTCTGGTCATCTACAATCTTCAGACGTTCAAGCAGCTCGTCCCTGGTTAAACCGGAAAAATCATAGCTTCGCAGGCAGTCAACATGCTGCTCAAGNGAGCGGATTGCCTTCATAAGCGCACCCTCAAAATTGTTACCAATGCTCATAACCTCGCCTGTAGCCTTCATCTGTGTAGTCAANGTACGTTTCGCCGTAATGAATTTATCGAAAGGAAGCCTTGGAATCTTCACTACGCAATAATCAAGAGCAGGCTCAAAGCTTGCGTAAGTCTTACCCGTAATAGCATTTTTTATCTCATCCAGAGTATATCCGAGCGCTATCTTAGCCGCAACCTTCGCAATCGGATAGCCTGTCGCCTTGGATGCAAGCGCCGAAGAACGGCTCACACGCGGATTAACTTCAATGACACAATATTCAAAACTNGTAGGATGCAGAGCAAACTGCACATTGCACCCTCCTGTGATTTCCAACTCATTAATTATATTAAGAGCAGAACTCCTAAGCATCTGGTATTCTTTATCGCCAAGAGTCTGTGAGGGCGCTACGACTATACTGTCTCCCGTATGAACGCCTACCGGGTCTATATTTTCCATATTACATACGGTGATGCAGTTGCCGACGCTGTCACGCATAACCTCATATTCAATTTCTTTCCAGCCTGCAATNCAACGCTCCACCAATACCTGTCCTACACGTGAAAGACGCAGACCATTGGCGAGTATTTCTTCCATTTCTACCTGGTTATGAGCAATGCCGCCGCCCGAACCGCCAAGTGTATATGCCGGNCGTAATACTACCGGATAACCGATTTTTTTTGCAAAAGCAACGCCGTCTTCGACATTCTCCACTACCAGAGAAGGNGCGCACGGCTCCCCGATTTTTTCCATCGTTTCCTTAAATTCAAGCCTGTCTTCCGCCTTTTTAATCGTTTTTGCGGTCGTTCCCAGCAGCGTAACCCCATGTTCTTTCAGAAATCCGCTCTCATCCAGCTCCATACCGAGATTCAAACCTGCCTGTCCGCCCATATTAGGTAAAAGACTGTCCGGTTTTTCCTTGATAATAATCTGCTCTAAAACCTTCGCCGTTAAGGGTTCAATATATACTTTATCCGCAATATCTCCATCGGTCATAATCGTCGCAGGATTGGAATTGACTAATATGACCTCCATGCCCTCCTCCTTCAGAGAACGNCATGCCTGCGTACCCGCATAATCAAATTCCGCCGCCTGCCCAATCACAATCGGACCTGACCCAATCACCAAAACTCTTTTCACATTTGGATTCTTCGGCATTTTCTTTCCTCCATCTNTCTNTNGTCTTTTCGCCTTNNTCATNNTNTNAATAAACCTGTCAAACAAGTACCCNGAGTCCTGNGGNCCCGGACATGCTTCCGGATGGAACTGCACGGTAAAAATATTCTTGCCGGTATAGGAAAGTCCCTCGTTTGTGCCGTCATTGACATTGATAAATGCAGGTTCCGCCACCTTCGGNTCAAGCTTGTCCATATCCACCACATATCCATGATTCTGTGAAGAAATGTATACCCTGCCCGTCGCTAAATCCTTCACCGGATGATTGCCGCCACGATGACCGTATTTCATTTTAAAAGTGTCCGCACCCGTGGCGAGCGCCATAAGCTGATGCCCCAGACATATTGCAAAAATCGGAATATCCGTATCATACAGCTTTTTNATTTCCGCAATNATNCTNGTGCACTCTTTCGGGTCGCCCGGCCCATTGCTCAGCATAATNCCNGAAGGNNNGGANNCTATNATTTCTTCCGCAGNNGTCAGCGCCGGATATACGGTCACATCACACCCTCTTGCTGCNAGAGACCTTACTATATTGTCTTTTGCGCCAAAATCAAGCAGCGCTACTCTCAAGCCCTGCCCATTCAGATTTTTTACCATACTCGGTTTCTTTTCACGTTTTCCTTCCGCATACTCTGCGGCATTAAAACAAGAACTGCCTGAAACAGGACCGTTCTCGGATAAATCCCTGCTGCCCTTTATTTCATATTTATTTTCACANGTTACTGTTTCTACAACTTTTCCGGTCGTATATGCTTTTAATTTTGGGATTATTTCTTCTNACTGATAGGCTTCATTAGTGGTAATCATACCGTTCATAGTGCCCTTCTCACGAAGTATCTTCGTCAATGCTCTTGTGTCAATACCCGCAATACCCGGCACATCGTTTTTCTCAAGAAATTCCTGAATAGTCATATCACATCTGAAATTACTCGGGATTCTGCTAAGCTCCCTTACAATAAATCCATCCGGCCATGCCTTACGCGACTCCATATCCTCTTTACATACTCCGTAATTTCCAATCAGAGGATATGTCATGCACACAGCCTGTCCCGCATATGAAGGGTCGGTCAGCACTTCCGGATATCCNGCCATTGATGTGTTAAAAACAATCTCNCTGATGATTTCTTTCCTCGCACCGATGTGTGTCCCNTCAAACACAGTGCCGTCTTCCAAAANTAAAAATGCTTTCATTCCAGTAGCCTTTCTCTAGCAGCAAATTATCTACAACTAATTTGTGAAACAAATTTCTTGTTATTATATCATATCCGCTACCATATTTTCAATGGGAGAGCGCACGAAAAAAGAAAGCATTCAGAATTCAGAATTTTCCAATGCTAACCTACTCCNTTTGCCCCAGTGCCTCCGACTTTGTCAATACCATACTACCAAAAGTATCCTGGCTCTGCTTNTGCAAGTCGGCAAGATGGAGGACCACTCCCTCTTCATATTTCCGAATCCCATGTCGCAGCGCCATTTCTTCCGTGTATTCCTCAAGAAAATATACATTTTCCAGTCTGAATCCACCGGTATACTGGCATACCATGGGNAAAATNCCNGTGNTTTTATCAGAAATNTTTATTCCATCCTCAGATACGTGAAAAGTCACCCACGCCATTCCCTCAAGCATGCATTCTGCTCTTTTTTGCGTAGATACATAATTNCCNAGCGAATAATAGCAAAGAGTTCGATTACCGTTTTCGGCAGTAATCCACTCCACCGGCTGCGGAACATGAGGATGGGTTCCGATAATCAAATCAGCTCCCGCCTCTGCCATTTCCTGTGCAAATTTTATCTGATACTTAGAAGGCGTAGTCTTATATTCCGTTCCCCAATGAGGAAAAACTATAACGATATCCGCCNCTTCCNTTGCCGCTNCGATGTCCTCTGTCACCTTGGGATTCAACGTGGTGAAATCTATTCTTCCTGTCTTTTCATCATAATTACACAGCATATTCAGATGTTTTCTCAGGGAAGGGCCTATTGTNTCACTGTTAGGACCGTATGTATAATTCAGGATAGCAAATTTAATATCTCCAANTTCAACAANCGGGATATCCAAAACAGGCTCNTCACCTGCGATACCTGTCACCAATACCTCCGGATACTGNTCCCAAAANGANACACNGTGCTCTATACCCTTTATTCCCTGGTCAGCAGCATGGTTNGTTGCATGCAGCACTACGTTAAATCCGGCGGCGGCGATGGCATCTCCCACTTCGGTCGGGGAATTAAATGTGGGAAAACCCGAAAANCCCAGCTCATTGCCTGCAAAAATAGTTTCCTGATTNATGACCTTAATGTCAGCTTTATCAAGATANNCCGATATATTTTCGAATAAAAACGAATAATCATAGCTTCCATCNCTCTGTNTGCCTGTATTCACGATACCCATATGCAGCAGATTATCGCCTACAGCCATCAGAGTAATGTCATATTCTNCGGATTCGGACTCATCCTCTCTTGGCAATGACTCCTCTTCTATTAATAAAGACTCATCCCCAATNGGTAAATCCCCCTTCTCCGCAGATATGGATTCGCTGTCCGTAAGTGAAACCGTATTATCCGCTTCCGCACTTTCCGTTATGGGTTCCTGAAACATTCCGGCAGCCATAACCGTCTCGGTTCCGTATATGTAAATATATGTAAAAGCGATAAAATATACAGTAGTCAGAAAAATCGACGGAAGCAGCACTGATAGCNGCCGTTTTCTTTTCATACAAAGCCCCCTGTTCATTATTATGTATTAAAATGCTAAATGCCTTACGTTTTCCCTGACATAAAAGTGACCCCTCAATTGCAGATTTATGCCTGCAAAAGGAGGTCACGTATGAATAAAATTGTTTACTCTTTTTACATAACGCCTTTTAAATATGTAGTCGCNATTACCGCTAAAATACCTCCGATTGAAGAACCTACAAGATTGACGATTAACTGATAACTCCAGTCTACCTTCTCATCTTTCTTGTTAGGAATCGGCAGTATTGCAAACCAGATACTGCTGAACACGGAACGCATTGCATTCATGCTGAATCCGGTACTGTTAAACGTCAGAGCCAGAAACGCAACCGCACCAAATCCGACCAGACCTATAATTAAAGACTGGTTTCCGGCTTTTAAATCACTAACGCCTGCGATGCACATGAAAACAAGAAACAGAAATACAAAAGTCGCTATAAGCTCCTGTACAAAGTTTAACGGAAGGTTCTTTTCTACCGGATAGGCTGAAAAAATACCCCTCTTCGGTGCATCACCNGAAGCCTTAAAGGAATCCCAGAAGAAAATCATGCAAACAAGTACCGNGGCTCCTGCTGCCAGAAATTCCATCAGCAAGTACAGTGCAGCTTCACCAATCGGCAAATGATTATAAATCACACTACCCAATACAACGCCNGGATTTAAATATGCCGGTCCGCCCATAATAGCGGCTGCNGCCAGACCAAATCCTACGGCAAGACTCCATGCAAATACCAGTTCAATATAATTCAATGTCGATACTAACGTTTTTTTCAAGGATACGTTACACATATAGGCGTAACCNCCTGCCAGGAAAATGAAACTTCCTATAAATTCTGATAAATATGTCATTTGTACTTCCTCCTGTTATTTTTACAGTGTATATTATTTATTCAATCCGTTAATGGTAACCGTAAGCCGCGCCAGACTTTCATTAATTTCCTTGCTGGTTTCCGCCATGCCGCTTGCCAGTTTTTGCACGTCAGTTGCAACTACGGCGAATCCCTTNCCGGAATCTCCGGCACGTGCTGCCTCAATAGAAGCGTTTAATGCCAGCATATTCTGNCGTGTACAGAATCCGTTTATCTGAGAAGTNCTTGCATTAACCCCATCAATTTCCTCAGCNGCCTTTGCAATACCATCATGCAGCGTTTNCAATATGGTTACATTGTGTTTCTCCTGATAGCTGGAACGTACGAACATATTAATAACATCGCCCAGAAGACTTGCCGACGCTTCAATCTGGTCCCGTGTCTTTATGCTGACCTTATGCAATGCCTCGATATATACTTCCTCGTCAATGCCAAGTTCNCTTGCCGTGGCGCGGAATTTATCATCATCCGGCTTCTCAGGCAGAACCTGACCTCCAATAATGCTGCCAAGCACAGTGCCGTCATTCAACGTAATCGGAATCCCGAAATCAACCAGACCTGCGTGACAGGAATATACTCCCTTTCCTTCCTGATCGCACTTTTCACATCTTCTGCATCCTTCTTTACTTCCTCTTGTCAGTTTAATACAAAAATCGGTAAAATTATAGCATTCGCTTATGTATTTCCCATCCGCGCCTACCGCAACTGTAGCAAGCCCCGTACTCTTTGCCCAGTTATCCATAATACTTTCAAACTTTTGCATATCGCAAAAATCTTCAATTTTCATTACGTTTCTTCCCTTCTTATGTATTTTTTACAAAACGCTATCTTATATATTGTTTATTCTAACATCTATGGATGAAAAAGTAAAGATATGTTCTTCGCGGAAAACACTTAACAAATTCAATTTGCTTCTCTTTATTCATTTCAATAACATTTCCTTTCTCTAAGCCTATGAACTTGCGCTATTATAATGCTTTAGCCCCTGCTTCCAGACGATGCCGGTCATGACAGTAAACAACAGTACAACAAATATCCCGTACAATGCTGACCGCCACCCCATTTCGCCTATGATGCTCTGCACCGGAAATGTTGCCATGATTCCATACGGCAGCACCAGATAAAAAATAAACTTATATACGCCGTAAAATGCGATTCCCGGCAGTTTCATACATAAATCAAGCCCGGCTTCCTCTATCTGCTCCATGCGCGCCATGGAAACTATATACAAAGAAACGGAACGAATGATAACTTCCACTTCATAGTATAAAACCGCCATCAGGACAATCCAGAACAGATATTTTCCTATCTGTATCACTGTCAGCCGCATCTTCAGCATACTGATTCCATAAACGATAATACAGATACTCATACATACAAGCGGAATCGAACCCGGACTGATGTTTTCAAATGTCAGCCGGAATAAAGGACTGACCGGTTTGGTCAAATATAAATCCAGCTCCCCTGATTTGACTTTGCCGGGAATTCCATTGACACCGAAAAAATACAACGTCATATTCACCGCATTCAGCAAGGAAAAAGTTCCTATATAGAGAATCATTTCCCCCTGATGCCAGCTTCCAATCGTATCCACATTGGCATATACCACCCCAAACGCCAGAAGCTGAATGGCAAACAAACTGCCGTCTATCAAAAACGGTGCAAAAAAATCCAGTCTGAACACCGCCAGTCCATGAAAACGCAGATATAACAATTCTTTTAGTACACGCATGTTTTTCTTTAAATTTTTCACCATAATCCTCCATTCNTACTCAAATTCCTACCCCGTCATACTTTCTTAAATATTTGTTCCAGGTCACATAAATCAACCCCTGCATCATCANACACCATACTGCCGCTATACATAGTCCGGGNACTGCTTCGTTCTGACACNTNCCNGTGAAAAGCATNGCAGGTAAATATGTTACATAATAAAACGGCAGTATTTTCATGATATTNACTACTGCTTCCGGAAANAGCGCCANCGGCACAATGCTTCCNGTCACCAATGCAGCCAGATTATTTTTTATCATTAAAAATGTGCCTATTCCCTGATACTTCAAGGTCAGTAAGCCCAGAAAAAAGTTTAGCTGCACCATAAAAAGCATTCCTAAAACAGNCATTCCCGCCGCGCATAAGATGACGAANGCATTTTTCGCAAATATAAATTCGATATGAAACNCAAAAACCCATATTACTGCAGCTATCAGGTCGAACAGGATGTAAAACAGCACAATCCCTAATTCCATCGCCATGAAATACTTTTGGATTCCCACAGGGATAACCATATATTTGGAAAACGTGCCGTTACGAATCCTCTCATGGATTTCCCCGCTGATACCGTCGGACATTTCCAGCTGCGCTAAAAACGAACTGACAATATAATAGGACAGCATGCCGTGAAAGGTNAAAACGCCGATTTTTTCCCTGCTCTTAAAAATAATGCCCCATAACAGATAGGCAAACANTATCCTGCCGATTGTGAAAAACATNTTGAATATCACATCGGCTCTCCATACTAACTGCGTTTTCATATATATTTTNGAAACTTCCCAGTATTTACGCATCCTCTTCACTTCCCTTCTGATATATCTGCTCGATATCGCCCTTAAACAGCTCCTCCGTCGNGCCATCATACATTTTGACNCCGTGNTTTATCACAACGCTTCTTTTACATAACTCTCTGATATCCTCCATATAATGTGAGGTCAAAATNATGGTTGTTTTTTTCTCTTCATTAATNTCCTTTAGAAATCTGCGTATCTGCTTTGACGCCACNATATCCAGACCTATNGTCGGTTCNTCTAAAAATAAGATTTTCGGGTTATGGAGCAGNGCCACAATCAATTCCATTTTCATCCTTTCGCCNAGTGACAGAGTCCTTACCTGAACATCCATCAGCTCCTGTACGCCAAACAGTTCCACAAAATATTGCTTATTGCCAAGAAACTCGTTCTCCGAAATTTCGTATATTTCTTTGAACAGACGCAGTGTATCGTTTACTGTCAGTTCAAAAAAGAGCTGGCTCTTTTGCCCCATGACTACGGCATATTGCTTTTTAAAGGCATTTTTTAAATCATTCGGATAAAACCCGAGTACATCAATGCTCCCTTCTGTCGGTGCAATGATACCTGTCAGCATTTTAATCAAAGTCGTCTTGCCCGCGCCGTTCGGTCCAATCAGCCCGATAAATTCGCCCTCTTCCACGGACAAATCAATATGATTCACCGCTGTTTTTTCCTCATAATCACGTTTCCACAAACTTGCTATACTGCCGCCGATACCCTCTCTTTTCCTGTATCTGCGGTATGTTTTTACTAAATTTTCTGTTTTGATAATTATTTGCTTCATTTTAATCATCCTCCCTCTCTTTGCAGTCTTTACATAACTGACTGCAACACTAAGTTAAAGTACCTATATAGCAAAAAAAGACCATGGATACCCTAATTACATTAAGAATCCATGGTCCTTTCATCTATATATGATTTCTCACTATACTTTCTAAAAGGCGTAAAAAAACATGACCGTACAGTCATGCTCACATCATTTTAAAAATATAGATACCACCATGTTAAGCAATTGTAAGGCGAAAACGTTGGCAACATATGCTGCCAGCCAATGGGCATACTTCTAGCGCAAACTGAAAATTATCCCTGCAATATTTACTTTGCATTTTTCTCCATTACAATTACACTTAACATGCGTATCATGATATAGTATTCAGAAAGATTTGTCAAGTATCTTTTTCTGCCGCTCCATCATACTAACGTCCGAATTATTTACTACTCCTCTATTCTTTTATTTCATCAATATCTGTCAGATTTACACCTAAAGAAGTCAGAACTGCTTTTAAAGAACGATAGTCTTTTTTCAGCCCCTCATATGTTTCTGTTGCATTTTCTCTTTTCGCATTTTTCATATGAGCCTGCACCTTTTGAAAATCCAGTACAGTTCTTTCTATTATTTCACCATTAGTAGGCATTATATTCACCTCCCGATTATATGAAACCAGTTATCAGGTTGCATTTAGTATACCATAATTAAAACGTAAAGTCTAATATATCTTAGTTTTCGTTCGATTTTGAATAAATGCTATAAGTGTAAGCAACCCCTCATACAGCACGCATAATAATGCAAATAATAAAGAGCAAAAAAGTGTTGTAGGTGCAAATAACTATGTCAAAGAATTTTGACACACATCTTCTTCTTTTGGAAAAGACTTTTGATAGAAAAATATATTGGAATTTGCTAAACTCATAGTCGAAAGGAGAATGTCTTAAATGAATATTGGAGATAAGATTAAAAATGCCCGCGAGGAAAATAATCTCACGCAGACACAAGCAGCAGAAAGCCTGATGGTTTCCAGACAAACTATTTCAAATTGGGAAAACGGAAAATCATTACCGGATATATTGAGTGTAATTCGAATGAGCGAACTCTACAAAATAAGTCTGGATGAGCTATTGAAAGGAGATATAGCTATGATGGAAAAAATTGAACAAGATGCCGAAATAAGCAAAACCGAGAGGAAAATTCTAAACTATGCAATGATTTCTATATTATCCGGTATTATGGTACTTGTACTTTGTAAACTTTATGAAAATAATCCTGTCATTCAATTTCTTAATGGTGCAATACCTTGGATATTTCTGGGATTGACATTTTTGTTTTGGATTTTGTCTTTGCATAAACTGAGCAAAGTATGAATACAGATGTGATTCGATATTTCTTTTTTCTGATTATACGCAAAAACAGCCATCCCAATTAAGATGACTGTTTTTACGTTATATAATCTCTGCCTCTATCTACCCTGATGTTTACATTCCAATCATGGAACTAAATTCACCCATCATCTCAGATATTTTAATCTGCTGAGGGCAGACCTGCTCACAACTTCTGCATCCAACGCAGCTGGCGGGTCTCTTTTCCTGAGGCATACTTGCCACTGCCATTGGCGCGATAAATCCACCGCCGGTAAGCTTATGTTCATTGTATAAAGCGATCAAATCCGGAATAGGAAGTTTCTTAGGGCAATGACTGGTACAATAATGACAAGCCGTACAGGGCAGTCCGCCCTTTCTGGTTTCCTCATCCGCATATTTTACCAGAGTATCAAATTCTTCTTTACTTAACGGCTCATCAGTCTCATATGTGGCAATATTGGCTTTAAGCTGCTCCATATCAGACATACCGGACAGCACCATAGTCACGCCGGGGATGCTTTGTAAGAAACGGAACGCCCAGCCGGGAACCGTTTCATTTGGACGCATGGACTGCAATGCCGCTGACATTTCTTCCGAGGCTTTTGCCAGCTTTCCGCCTCTCAAAGGTTCCATAACCCAGATAGGAATACCGGCTTTTTGCAAAATCTCTACCTTTTCCTGTGCTTTCTGGAAATGCCAGTCCATATAGTTAATCTGAAGCTGACAGAATTCCATATGTTTGCCATATGCATCCAGAAAACGTTTTATTACTTCTGCGCTGCCATGCGCCGAAAAGCCAAGATGCCTGATGCGGCCGTTTTCCTTCTGCTTTAACAGATACTCCAAAATTCCATATTTCGGGTCAAGATATTCATTTATGTTCCCTTCATAAACATTATGGAATAAATAGAAATCAAAATACTCTGTTTGGCATTTTTCAAGCTGTTTCTCAAATATTTCTTCCACCTTATCCATATTGGATACGTCATATCCCGGAAATTTAGTTGTAAGATAATAACTCTCCCTCGGGTATCTTGAGAGATACTTTCCGGCTGTCAGCTCCGAATTGCCGTCATGATAGCCCCACGCCGTATCAAAGTAATTAATACCATTCTTGTAGGCATAATCAATCATTTCTGCGGCTGCAGCCTCGTCAACTTCCCCGTCATTGCCATTAAGAACAGGCAGACGCATCATGCCAAGTCCTAAACCGGATAACTGAATATCCTGAAATTTTCTGTAAATCATTTACTTGCTCCTCCTGATTTTATCTTTTTTCTAAAAATCTTTTTATTCATGCAGCCGGCTATTCTCACGCCCTGTCTGCAATGCCTCATTGCAGGATTTATTCAGCGTTTCAGCGCACTCTTGCGGGGTGATGGCTCCTGATAGCATATCATGGATGCCCGGCCAGAATACACTTCGCACAGAGGTATCATTTCCCTGCCAGTTCGGGCTGTTGTTCATGAAATCAACTACATTTTCGGCATTTAACACAAACTCCTCCAGCATGTTAATTTGGTCTTTGTATTTTTCTGCAACTGACCTGCATGCCGGGATATTGCCCGCAGAGATATCAAGCCATTCCTCATTTTCATAAATATACAGGATAAAATCTTTTGCAGCTTTTGTTTTTATATCATCTCCGTTATCAAATACCTCAAAACCCGTGACGAAAGAAGTCGCCAGATTCCCCGGAAAGTTCACAAACCCGTAATCTTCAATATTATCATAAAGGACGAAACTTGCATTATTGAATGTGTAAATGGAAAGCTGACCGTTGCTGAACAATTCATTGCAGTCCGATATCTCTAAATTTTCCGGATGCGGCGGATACCAGCCCTTGCTTACACCCTCCTGAATCCATTCCAAAGCCTGTACCGCTTCCCTGCTTTCAACATCAAAATTACCGGCTTCATCAAAAATAGGACTGCCATAGGCTCTCATTAATGTCATTATATGGGTGTCACCCTGATTATTCTTTCCGTACATCATCATGGGATAGGTTCTGTCCGGCAATTCTTCGGCAAGGGTATCCAGAATCTCTGTCCATTCCTCCATCGTCCAGTTTTGGATTTCTGTCTGGTTGGAAATATATTTTTCAAGACCACACGATTGAAAATGGTTTTTGTTATAAATGAGAATATTCTGCATACTGGAAAACGGCATCATGTAGGTTTTTCCATCGACCATGCTCATTGCCCATGTTGCATCATCAATATCATTTCGTAAATCGCTTGATATAATATCATCCAGTGGGACTACTCTTCCGGTATGGATATAAGATGCCATATTGAAATATCCCTCGTATAAAATGTCCGTAGCATCTTCAGTATCAAAGCTGTCTGTTATTGCCTTTATTTCATCAATATAATCAAAAGTTTCTATTTGAATGGTGACATTAGCTTCCTCATACTGTGCCGCAAAAGCCTCTCCCGCCTGCTGTAAAAATGTTGTAGCTTCTAATATGTCCGGATTGCTCACGGAATTCATGATCAGGCTGGGCATCTTAATGATAAGTGTTACATCTTCTTTTTTTTCCGTTTTCCCGCCGCAGCCCGCAAGAATACCACAGCAAATGACTGTTATAAGCAGTATATGACACAGTTTTTTCTTCATATGTACACCTCCGGTTATTTTGTGATGCTTCCTAATTTTTTCAACAAAACATTTACGTCAATGGGTTTGGTTAAAAAGTCATTCATCCCATGTTTCATCGCCATATCCCTGTCTTCCTGGAATGTATTGGCGGTGCAGGCGTATATCAGCACCGACTCTGCATCTTCCCGAGGAAGTTTGCGGATTTCAGCGGATGCGGTGCAGCCGTCCATGACAGGCATCTGCATGTCCATCAGGATAATGTCAAACTCACCAATCGCAGAGTTCCTAAACATTTCCAAAGCTTCTTTTCCATTCCTCGCATGAGCAGTTTCAAAACCTTCTATTGCTAATATTTCCAGTAAAATTTCCGCATTCAGATCCACATCTTCAGCCAGCAGAATTTTCATCGGTCTGCCGCCTGCTTTGTCCAAAGGCAAATCGCTTTCTGAGACGGTGTTATCATGGGCAGTTTCGTTCAGATATTCAGGTATATCCTTTATGATAAGAGCAGGAATAGTGACAGTAAAGGTACTCCCCACATTCAGCTCGCTTTCTACGGTAATGTCTCCTCCCATAGCATTGGCAAGGAGCTTGCTGATAGCCATGCCGAGACCGGTGCCCTTGATACCGTTTGTATTTCGATTGCGTTCCTGACTGAATGAGTCAAATATCTTTCCGATGTATTCCGGAGAAATGCCAATTCCGGTATCCTCGCATCGGAATGTAGTAGTCACATGCATATCATCTGTTTTTTCCTGACTCACGGAGAGCTTGATATATTTGCCTTCCGGCGTAAATTTAGCGGCGTTGCCGACAATATTCATCAGTATTTGTTTGATGCGCGTTGCGTCACCCTCAATACAGGGTTCTGTAATATCCGTCTCTACGATATATTCCACCCCATGGTTTTTGATATTGTCCGACTGCATCGCAGAAACCTCGTCAATGAGCGCAGGCAGCATAAGCGGCTCACTTACCAGACTCACTTTTCCGGCCTGAAGCTTTGACAGATCCAGAATGTCATTTACCAGCGAAAGGAGATAGTTTGCTGTGCTGTGGGATTTTTTCAACCATTCCTCCATCTGCGCTTTTTGGTCCTCATCATCAATTTGTAACATCTTTAAGTGGTTCATACCTATCAGACCATTTAAAGGCGTGCGTATCTCATGGCTCATATTGGACAGAAACTCTTTTTGCGACCTTTCTCTTTCCGTTGCCTGTATTGTTTTATACTGATTATACATCATGATCAACAGCATGCTGACGATCGTTACCATGCTGACAGCCAGCATGGTCATACCCATTGTGGTAAATGTTTTGGTCTGTTCCTTAAAAACTTCATCCCTTACAGACATGATAAAATACAGGTCAATGTCTTCGGTAACGGGAATGAAATAAAGCAGTTCCCTTTCATCTTCTTCCACATGGGTATGGTAAAAACTAAAAGTCTCCAGATTGTTTAACTTTTGCGCAACCTCCTCATTAGTCAATTCAGCATCTGCAGATTCAGATAAGTGGTTGTACAGGTTATCCTGTTTGTTCAGGTAAATTTTCTTATTCACATTGATAATGTAGTTGCCTTCCTTGTCAATAAGAAAACTGTTACCGCGGCTGTTTCCGTCTTTAATGAAACTGTCTATTACCATATTATCCTGAATAGACGAAATATCGCTGATACCGAGCAGAGCAAGCATTTTTACTCCGTCAACTTCATAATTGTTTAAACGCACCCCATAAAGAATACTCTCCTTTGTCAGCCAGCCGCCTGTTGCTTTATCGTCAAACCGCAGTATTACCCGCTCTTTTCCATCTTCAAAGTAAGGCAGAAAATCCAGACTGCGGTTTACATTATCATTGCCGGGGGAATAAGAGACAAACTTGTCGGTATAAACCGTCCCATCTTCTGCAAGTATATAAATATGAGTAAAGTCACTGGCCGCGCATTCCAGGTTCATCCTTATTTCAATATCCTGTATAGTCTCACAGCCATAGCTGATGAAGCGGTCATGAATTTCATAGAGGTCATTCCAGCATATTTCAATATATGCCTGAATGGCAGCTTTATCATGTGCAGCAATCTCACTGATTGAACCAATGATATTTTCTGAGATTGCTTTATTTAATTGACTTACATAAAAAACGGTCACAAAGCCGATGATTGCCAATGCGACAGCAATAAGCAATGCATTAAGCCTCTTTGGTCTGTTCGCCACGATTTCTGCACCTCACATGTATTTGTCTTTTTAAGCAAACTTACATGTATGATATTATATAACATTTATAGCATAAAATCTATATTAATATCACTACTCCTGTCGTTCTGTTTATTCAAGAAACAGTGTTACCGTAACATCTCCGGTTCCCAACACCTCTCTCAATTCTTCTGCATCTGCATTATCAATTTTTCCAATGGGCGTCAAACTCCATGAATTTGTATCATAGTAAATAACAAACGTTCTGCCTTGGTACAAAATAATATCGCCTGCCTGCGTATTCATCTGTTCATTATTCTGCGGCAGTGTAACACCCAAATCCGCACCTTTTTCCATGCCGGCATAGTCGCTCATATTCAAGGTGAGCGAGCCGTCTGCCATCAGTTCTATCAATGCGTCCACCGAAGAGTTTTCTGCCAGTGTCGCAGTAAAAATGGTATCTCCTACCTGAATTTTCATTTTCATCTCTGTTACCTCCTGTTCTGTATTTTCCATAGCAGTGTTTTTCAGAGCAGCTTCTTCCGGCTGAATCACTGTCTGTAATTCACTTTCCGGTACTGTTTCCGGTTCTATATTAACATTTTGCGACTCTTTACTGTTTCCGCAGGCCGTTATCAAAAATAACATCGTAATAGACAGCACCATAGAAATAAGTTTTTTCATGCCGTATGCAGCTCCTTGTCTTTTATTGGCTTCCGCCATTTGTTATCCATAAATTCTCTCTACACAAATTTATATTATCCCAATTTATCACCATTTTTATATTATCCCAATTTATCTCCATTTTTCACTTCTTTGTCCGGTGTAACCAAAACAACACCACCTTCACTGTAAGTTCCTAAAACCAGTACTTCTGACATGAAATCTGCTATCTGTTTCGGTGGAAAATTCACTACAGCTAAAACCTGTTTGCCAATTAGTTCCTCAGGTTTATAATGATTGGTTATTTGCGCTGAAGTCTTTTTAATTCCGAGTTCTTTACCAAAATCTATATGTAATTGATAGGCAGGTTTCTTTGCCTTTTCAAATGCTGCGACTTCCACTATAGTGCCTACTCGAATATCTAATTTCATAAAATCATCAAATGTCGCCATTTCATTTTCTCCATAAAATATAGCTCTTCAAAATTAACTCTTATCAGACCACTTCAAACTCTTTCCACTTCCCCGATTTCTGCCGCCAGACAAAAATAACCGCTCGGATTACCCAGTCGCAGACCATGGCAATGGCAATCCCTATCACGCCCATGTCGAGAACAATCCCCAGCAGATACGATAAAAACAACCGCCCTGCAATCGTGGACAGAACCGAAACATACATCGTGAATTTCACATCCCCTGCTGCCCGGAGTCCATTGCTAAGCGCACCGGAAAAAGGGAATGCAACCGCATTAAATACATTATGTATCAATACCAGCCAGATTACAAGCTGTTTCGTCTGTGGTTCAAGCGCATAGAACCGCAGGAACAACGGAGTAAATATCAATATCAACAAATTCCATGCAGATGACAGCAAAAGCGTTATCTTTTATAATTTTGTAAGATAATAGTCTGCCGCCTCCGTATCCTTATTTCCCATGCACTGTCCGATTACTGTGATAAAAGCAGGTCCCATTGCCACACCCGCCAGCGCCGCCAAAGACCATATGCTCTGCGCTACGCCGTTTGCTGCAATCTGATAAGTGCCAAAAAGCGCCACAATACTGCTGAGCGTTACTTTCACCAACTGAAAAATCCCGTTTTCCACCCCGTTTGGTATGGCAACGTTCCATATCCGTTTCAAGCAATTAGTATCCCACTTGAAAATCCAATCAGTTATGTAAACCACTTCATTCTTTTTCCGAAAACACAGAACCGTAATGACGACAGCAGAAAATGTCCTTGCAATCAGGGACGGCCATGCCACACCTGCCACTCCCGCATCTAGCACAAACACACCAATCACATTGCCGACCACGTTAATGATATTCGACAGTACGGAGATATACATGGTTACATTCGTCTTTCCAAGGCTCCGGTAAACCGCTGCGCCGGAATTATAGATTGCAAGCGCCGGATAGGAATATGCTGAGATTTTCAGATAGGTAATGCAGGCATCCATGACAGAATCATCCACCTCCCCAAGAACTATGCCCATGGTATTCCCTTTCCGGGGATATACGGCTTTTCCAGCACGTTTTCCCCTTGGCAATCAGCCAATCGGGGAAATTATAAAATATGCAAAGGCAGGGCAAGTGTAGGCAGAGTGTAGGAACGGTGTAGAAAAACGCAAGTTGCGACACGGCTTGGCGCAGTTCCGGCGAATATGGCATGTTTTTATGGAAATT
>JAAUZS010000037.1 GCA_014804495.1 Lachnospiraceae bacterium | reverse complement strand
GATCCGTCGAAGCTGGGAACAAGAAGCGATGCAAGTAACGGTGTGGAAGAATGCGAACAGGTGAAAAAGGTTATTTCCCTGATGTCAGATACGAATCAGTTCAGCTTCCGCGGAAGAGATGCGGGCGGTTTTCTGGAGTGCGTTCTTTCTGATGTGGCTTTGAATGCAAGTAATGCAAATACGCTTTACAGTACTTACTTAAGTCTGGAGACCAGTATTGATAATCAGAGAATTTCCATTTCAGGCGTAGATGAGGATGAAGAGGCGGTAAGCCTGATAAAATATCAGAATGCTTACACACTTGCGTCCAAGATGATTTCTACATTGACGGAGATTTACGACAGATTGATTTTACAGACCGGCGTATAAACCGTCCGGTGAAAAGATTCACTAAGAAAGGTGTGATACGACTATGAGAATGACAAATAAAATCATGCGTAATAACTCGCTCTATAATATCAACCAGAATAAACTGTTGGAGGACAGACTGAGCAACAGCATGACGAATCAGAGTAAGATTACCAGACCATCTGACGACCCGATTATTGCGATCAGAGCGCTGCGTCTGCGTACCAATGTAACTACTGTGACACAGTATCATGATAAAAATGCGCAGGATGCAGACAGCTGGCTTTCAATAACGGGAGACGCAATGGATACTGTGGGGGAAGTTTTGAAAAGCCTGTACAGTCAGGTTACTGATGCCTCCAAGAAGTCATTGACATATTCGGACTTAAAGATCATATATGAGCAGATGCAGTCTCTGACAAAGGAGTTCTATGCGTGCGGAAATGTGGATTACGCAGGAAGATATGTATTCTCAGGTTTCAGAACCGACACACCGATTACTTTTACCGAAGAAAATATAATGGAGTTCAATCAGGACCCGAATAACAGAAAGACTTATGTAATTGAAGAAAGTTTCGGATATGAAGATATTTCAACCATCAGTTATACTGATTGGGAGAATGCCACGGATTTAAATAACGGCATGGATGAAAGGAATGTTGTAAATACGACACTGTACCGTTTCAGATTGTCATACGANGGTTTGAATAATTCTGCGGCAAACGGTGATCCTGTCAACCCCGANGANTTTCAGATTTATATAGATATGGCGGATGACCCGACATCTGCGAGCAATCCCATATCTTTAAAGGTATATGATAATGCGGAGGATGCATATAAGGATGTAATTAACGCTCCGGACAGCGCGCCTNTAATGGCTTACATTCCGTCTACAGGTGAAGTTGTATTCAGTGAAAATTATTACAAGGGTACGACTGATTTAGGNCCGACTACNATAACGGAAAAAATGCAGGTAAGAGTTAAATATTCCAAGAGCGACTGGAGCACGGGAGACATTAATCCTGTTCATTACTTNCACTGCATCGGCACTGACGAGAGAGGCAAAGCAGATGCAATGAAGNTGGAGTCTGCTGAGGATGCATTAAGCGGAGTTCAGAGTGTCNTNAANGATGTTCAGGATGTACTTAAGAACCTGCGAAACGGAAGNGATGACGCTATCGAAGCGGCTAAAGAAACGATGACTGATGCCGTTGATAAACTGAATAGAGTAGTAGGAGTAGATGATGATACGATTGCTGCTTTAGCCGATGCGGTGACGGCAATGCAGACTGCGCTGACTGATGTGAATAACAGTGATGCTTCAGNGGCAGCACTATCTACTGCATGTATATCNACAATGTCTGCGATAGAAGCTGTGCAGAAGTCTGTTGATACTGCACAGATTGAGGTAAACAGAATAAGNAATTTCCTGGTAGAGTATAATCCCGATGAAAAAGATCAGGATATCTACTATGATGTAGGATTCAATCAGAAGATTCAGGTCAATACCCATGCAGATGAAGTATTTACTCATGGCGCNAGAAGAGATGTTGATGACTTCACTATTTATTTAGAGCAGCTCCGCACCGTGGANGCCAAAATCAGCGATATTGAAAGCAAGATGGCAGAATACGCGGAAGATACCGATGATTATAAGGCTTTGAAGCTGAAACTTGATGCAGCTAATAAGGCATATACGTATATCCGTGATAATGTNCAGACCAGATTTGAAAATCAGATTACTAANTATCAGAAGTATATTGATGATAANAATGTAGCCGTTACCAATAACGGTACGAGAGGAAGCCGTCTGGATTTGATCACCAGCAGACTTATGGATCAGAAAGCAACATTTAAGGATTTACAGAGCAACAATGAGGATGCTGACGTATCGGAACTGGCTGTGCAGCTTAAGAGTTCGGAACTCACTTATGAAGCGGCGCTGATGGCGACCAGTAAGATTATGCAGACAAATCTGATGAATTACATCTAAAATATTGGCGCATAGGGGGTATACTTATGAACATAACCACAAAAGTATTTGGTGAGATTACAATTGATGATGATAAGATTATCGAATTTCCAAACGGAATTATCGGATTTCCGGAATTGACACAGTTCGCACTGGTGCATGATTCCGAAAAGGGTACGAAAACCATTCACTGGCTCCAGTCTATACAGGAACCTGCGTTTGCNATGCCNGTCCTCGATCCGTTGTTAGTATGTACCGAATACAATCCGGAAGTGGATGATGAGCTGCTTAAGCCATTGGGCACACTGGTACCGGATGAGACGTTAGTGTTGGTTACGGTTACGGTTCCGAAAGACTTAACCCAGATGACAGTNAATCTGAGAGGACCTTTTGTAATTAATGTTGCGGAGAAAAAGGCGACTCAGGTAATAGTCGAGGGAGANAAATATCAGGTAAAATTCCCTATCTATGATATTTTAAATGCCAATAAGAAGAAAGCAGGTGAATAAATGTTAGCTTTATCCAGAAAAAAGGGCGAAGCGCTCATAGTCAACAACAATATCGAAATAACTGTGTTGGAAATAAAGGGAGAACAGGTGAAGCTAGGCATTAATGCACCGAAGGAAGTGCCTGTATACCGTAAAGAGGTATATATCCAGATTCAGGATTCCAATAAAGAAGCTACTAATACAGACGGATTAGCAGCTTTGGAGAATCTACTGAAATAGAATTTGTAACATTTTTGCAAGCCGCATTTCATATGTATGATGTGCGGCTGTTTTTTCGTATCCGTTCAGGGCGATTTCTATTCTTTCAGCCTCATGATGAAGGTAGTAGTCAATTTTATATGTTAAGTCTTCCATACTTTCATATACTTCTAAATCTCTGCCTATTTCAAAATATTCCGGTATCTCCGCCTGATAGTTGGTAAGCAGAAAGCCTCCGCTGCCAAGAACATCCCAGATTCGCAGGGAAAGACCTGTTTCAATCGGCCGCATAGTCATATTCAGATTTATCTTACTTGCATGAAAGACCTTTGGCATCTGCGTCAGCGTATCTACGCCGCCTTTTACATGTACATCGGGAAGCATGGAAGCGTCGCTTCGCGTGTATAGCGCTACGTTAAAATGCTCTGATAATTTCCCAAGGGTAGTAAGTCTTTCGACGTTGGCAAGCTTCATGCCGATATATTGGTGTGCCACAAGATATCTGTCAGTATCCATGAATACATCCTGACCCTCATAAAAGCCGGGGTCTGCATCGGCGATTTCTCTAATGACATGTTCAGGAAGAGTGTCATAGATGAAATTATAGCCGTAGACTTTCATCTGTGCCTGAATCAGACCATTTACATACCCTTTCGTATAATCTGAAAGGACAAGGCTGTCATATCTGCACTTTTCCGAATAAAGCGAGCCCACGAAACTGACATCACTGTCGTATTTTTGATAATCCTCATCAGTCATGCCCATAATGACCTTTTCAAGACGCCTCACATTCACTGCCAATGGCAGATAATAAATACTCTCAGGGTTATATGGATGAAAAAATTCATATTGTGCCCTGTCAAATAAAAAGATACGGTTCCATTCATTCTTAAGAGCATTGGAGAAAAGTTCGGCTACAGGACTGTCAACACTCCAGCATACATAAGGAACTTTAAGGCGGTTACAGGTATAAGAAATCGCAGGATAGAAGTTAATACTGAATATAAAGGACAGCTTATGAGTTAATATCCAGCCTGCCACTTTTTCCGCGCACTGTGCAGGAGTTACGCATTTGTCAGTCATTTCCGTTTTTTCCTGATGCACGGTGATACCGAAGGATTCAAATACCTGAATGACATCCGGCTCACATATGCTGTTGTAACGGTAAATAAGTATTTCCATTTATGATTTCCTCTCTGAATTAGTCGATTGCGAAACTATTGTTGCGAGTTTTATCTAAGTTCGTCCCTTGTGAAAACAGCATCCCATATGATATAATAACACAAAATAGCGTTAAGGAGAATAAAGTTGAGAATTTTATTTGTTATGAGCAGAACCCAGACTATCATTGGTATGATGAGGGCGTTAGTCGGAATGGATTATGAAGTGGCGTTATATCCGTATGCTTCGGAAGATATGAATTCGGATGAAGTTGCCGAACATCTGAAAACATTTCTTAAGAATAACAGAATAGATTTTGTGCTGTCCAATGTCTTTACTCCTATGGTGGGTGTGTTGACGCATGATTTGGGAATAAAATATGCAGTATATGGAATGGACTCGCCCATGTATGAAACATATCTCCCTGTGCATCCGAATTATGACAACTGTTATCTCTTTTATTTCGATAAAAAAGAATACAAAATGGCAGTGCAGAAAGGAAAGAAGAATGCTTACTATCTGCCGCTTGCGGGAGATATAGGACTGGCTGAAAATCTGGTTATCACAGACGAAGAGATAAAAAAATACGGATGCGATATGTCATTCGTCGGTTCTTTGTATTGCAATAACGTGTATGATAAGTTTATAGAACACTTCCCGGTTTCTTCGAAACAGATTTTTGCCGAGATTATGGAGCAGAGCGCTTTTAAATGGGATGGTCAGGACAGGCTGGGGATGTTTATTACGCCGGAAATGGCAGCCCATATACATGAAATCTGCTATGAAGTATATGATCATCCTTATGAACTGCCGCTTGAGTATTATTATAAAACATTCTTTTTTGCAAGGAAACTGACTCATATAGAGCGTACTTTGTTAATGGAACTTCTGGCACAGCGATATGACATTCATCTGTATACCAGAGACAGTGAGACGGTTCCTGAAGGTGTTAAGAGGTATCCTGAGGTGGACCAGCAGAATGAGGCATTTAAAGTGTTTTATTCCAGTAAGATAAATATTAACATCACACTGCGCAGTATAGAGAGCGGAATCCCTATGCGTATTTTTGATATAATGAGCGTAGGCGGATTCGTTCTGTCGAACTATCAGGAAGAAATACCGGAATTATTTGAAGAGGGAAAGGAAATTGTGACATTTAAGACACCCGAGGAACTGATAGAGAAAGCGGATTATTATCTTTCTCATGATAAAGAGAGACAGCAGATAGGAATAAACGGCTATAAAAAAATTAAAAAATGTTATACATATGAACAACAAATTAGAAAAATAATATCAATTTTATATCCGCCGCACTAAATTATTTAATTTTTTTTCCGATATATACTGCAAAGGATTATGTTCCGGCTTTATTTCTGCGCAAAATTATAAAGTCCGGACATAGTATCCGGGACGATTCTATACAAGAAACTATTAACAAAATATCACACGGAGGTGATTCACAATGGCAATTGAACCATTAAGCAGTGTAATGACTTATCAGGCACAACCGGCAGTGAAACAGCAGGTGCAGCCTGTACAATCGGCAGACATGGAAGTTTCGCCAGACGATCAAACAGTAAATGTGGATACTACCACAGCGGCTGTCACGAAGACACAGGCGGAAAACAGTGAGAATGACGGCGCAAACAGCGGTAATAATGCAAACAGCGGGCATCAGCAGCAGGCGATGAATTCGCAGTCTGCCAATGAACAGTTGAAAAAAGCGATTGCAGAGATGAACCGTAAAATCAGCAACAGCAATGAAGAAGCGGTTTTCGGTATCCACGAAAAGACAAACAGAATTACTATTAAAATTGTGGATAAGGATACAAAGGAAATACGCAAGGAATTTCCGCCGGAAAAAACTCTGGACATGATTGCTAAGGTCTGGGAGATTGCAGGAATTCTTGTGGATGAGAAGAGATAGGAGGTATTATAGATGGCAATCAGAATTACAGGTATGTATTCCGGACTTGATACGGAGAGCATCATCAGTGAGCTTGTATCCGCACAGAGTGTGAAGAAGAGTTCGCTGGTAAAGGCTCAGACCAAGTTGAGCTGGAAGCAGGATGCATGGAAAGCATTGAATACCAAGATTTTCAGTTTTTATACAAATACATTGAGCAATATGCGTTATCAGGCTTCTTATAAGAAGAAGACTACGAAGGTATCCAANNCNAANGCTATAAGNGTTGTTACGGGAGCGGATGCNGTAGACGGCGTAAGGACAGTTGCAGTTAATAAGCTGGCTAAGGGNGCATATCTGACAGGCGCTGACCTGACCGGTAAGGGCGATGTAGGCTATACGGGAGGCGCTTCTTTGGCAAGTCTTCTTAAANACAGCAAGCTTAACACTGGNAATNNNNCTACNGGTCTTACCGATGNNAGNNCGCTTGACGGAAGCTTNAGCGTAGTNGGNGCNGACGGTTCTTCCTANAAGATTAANGTNAATTCAANNACTACGATTAANGATGTGGTTGATCAGCTGCANAANGCAGGTCTGAATGCCAATTANGATCAGGACAGCCAGAGAATCTTCGTNANNGCTAAGAATNNNGGTAANGATTANAACTTCNCACTNGTTGNANATNATGAAGGCGGTATGAANGCTTTAGCAGTTCTGGGACTTTTATCAAGCAATGACTTGCAGAGCAGCGAGTATACGAAGTGGGCGGCTTATGACCGTACTNCCGGAGAAGGTAAGGATGTCTTTGACAAGATGCTGGCAGATAAAGTGGCGGCGTATAAGTCAGAGTGGGATTCACTTACAGCCTCAACTAAAGCGATTGAAGATTCAATAAAAGCTCTTGNTGATACTGANGCGATTGGAGCGAAGTTCTCTGCGGCTAACGGCGGAAAAAAACTGTCAGATATTTATAATGATTTGTATAAAGACGGTGGTCTCTATGATNATATGAAGGCAGCAAAAGCGGCTTATGAGACTGCTAAGGCGGCTTATGGTCCGATTGAGGCAGCTGAGGATGCATTTAAGAAAGCTGAGGAGGCCTACAATACAGGTAAGNATAACGCTACATTAACTGAAGCTGATAAAGAAGCGCTTAAGAAGAAGATGGAAGATGCTCAGAAGGCATATGATGATGCCAAGGCTGGGGTAGATGATTATGACAAAGTTAAGGCGGATTATGAAGCTGCCAAGGCAGATTATGATACTAAGCAAAAGGCATATGATGACCAAAAAGCGATAGTTGATGATTATCTNGACGAAATGCGTGATGGACCNCTTGTTCAGAAAAAAGATGCAGACGGCAATCNTGTCTATGAGACACTGAAAGATGCAGANGGTAATGTTGTTTATGAGTCCGATGGAGTAACTCCGAAGTATGATACTNCCAAGCCTGTNATGGANCGTGACGGTAACGGTCTCATAGGTCAGTGGAATAAGTATCAGGCTGACGGNACATTNCCTGCCGGTGTGGCGGATGCAGATNCCTTGAAGGCGCAGATTGATTCATACAATAAGTGGATNAATGCTTTTGAAGNCGGCGAAGCAAATAGGGATACCCTTGTAAAGAACCAAGCCCGCATAGAAGAGATTGAAAAGAATATTACAGTCTCTGAGGTTACGGGAGAAGATGGCGAGACTAAGACTGAGGCAACGAGCACGGCTGCTCTCGATCAGGCTNTCAAGGATGAATTTGATGCTAAGGTTAGNNNNTGCACAANANGTNACNGCTAAAGACGTTGATGGNAAATATACAAGTATATANGNTGCTATAGCAAGCGGTGACAATGGCGGCACNAAGATTGACGGTCAGGATGCAGAAATNTTACTTAACGGAGCNAAATTTACTTCATCAACCAATACNTTTANNGTAAANGGNCTGACGCTGACGGCAATGGAAGAAACTCATGGTTCTGAGGTTACCCTTACTACGGCTACCGATACAGACGGCATCTATGATATGATTAAGAATTTCTTCTCGGAGTATAATAAGCTTATCAACGAGATGGATTCTCTGTACAATGCGGAGGCTTCCACGGGATATGAACCTCTTACATCGGAAGAGAAGGATGCATTGTCNGATACCGAGGTAGAAGAGTGGGAGAAGAAGATTAAGGATTCCCTGCTCCGCAGAGANAGCACACTCAGGTCTATATCCAGCAGCATGGCTTCAATACTGCTGCAGGGTGTGTCAATNAACGGANANCAGATGTATCTGTCGGATTTCGGAATCTCTACNNTGGGATATTTTAAATCCAAAGATAATGAAAGAAATGCTTATCATATCGACGG